>JBJTHA010000027.1:0-11032 GCA_046094265.1 Cytophagales bacterium | reverse complement strand
GGGTATGGGTGGCTTCACAAACCAAAGATAATATACCGCCCCCTTAGCATGATCCTTTACTTCGCAAAAGGATCACTCCATCGCGCATCAGTGAAAACCTTTTGCCCTGAGAGCCAATGTAGGTGATGGAGGATTAGCAGTTAATGCTAATATTCAAGCATTTGCCGTGGCTTTGGATGAATCTGGTAATTTATACTTCGTAGATAACGTGGGACAGAGCATTAGAAAACTCACTGTGTCCACAGGAATTATTACCCGAGTGGCGAGCAATGGGACTCAAGGATTTAGTGGAGACAATGGCTTGGCTACTAATGCACAGCTCAACTACCCAACTGGGGTTGCAATCGCATCAAATAATGACATTATCATAGCGGATAATGGAAATCTACGAATTAGGAAAGTATCTGCTGCCACTGGGATCATCACAACAATTGCTGGTAATGGTACGAGCAGCAGCAGTGGCGACAATGGTTCAGCGGTGGTCGCTCAATTTCAGACTCCATTCCACGTTACACTTGATATGTCTGGTAATCTGTACGTTACGGACCTAACCGCTCACTAGGTGCGGAAAATAGATGCCACAACTGATAAGATTACAACTGTTGCAGGCAATGGCAGTTTCGGAACAGATGGTGATGGCGGGCGGACCAGCAACTGGTGCTCAATTTTCTCTTCCGTGGGCGACCACTGTGGACGCGACAGGTAATTTGTACATCATCAGTGTGGGAGACTACAGAATACGGAAGGTAACTGCCTCAACTGGGGTAATTTCTTCTATCGCGGGTAGCGCGGTTGACCCACCGGGTCAACCATTACTTTTTTCCTGAATTTTGTTATCCAAACAATATGGTACTTGCAATCATAGGTACTGTGGGGTGCTTTTCGATAGTTTTGCATCACACAAATTTATTAAACTAAAGCCTTCACCTAAAGGCGAGGAATTTTCCACCAGATACATACATTATTAGCTAAGCCAACCCTCAATTTCCTGCATCGTTGGATTTTGTACCGCATCCAACTTGAGTTTTTTGCGCATACCCGGTATGTCGTTGAACAACTTGGTGGGCTTTGTGGCTTTCAGTTGCGCAAGTGAATGATAACCTAGCTTGGTGATGATCGGAATGATCTCAGCGCGAATGCCTGCTGCCAAAAATTCCTTCTCTACATCCACAGGTTCGGTCGCCTTTTCTGGTTTCATCTGCGGAAAGAAAATCACGTCTTGAATCGAGGGTGAATTCGTCATGATCATCGAAAGCCGATCGATGCCTATACCCAAACCTGCTGTGGGCGGCATGCCGTATTCCAAGGCGCGAAGAAAATCTTCGTCCAACGCCATGGCTTCTTCATCACCACGCTTGCCTGCCTCTAATTGTTCTTCAAATCGCCTGCGTTGATCGATCGGGTCATTCAATTCTGAGTAAGCATTTGAAATTTCCTTTCTATTGCAAATGGCCTCAAATCTTTCCACCAAACCAGGTTTGCTTCTATGCTTCTTTGAAAGGGGCGACATCTCCACCGGGTAATCAGTAATGAAGGTGGGCTGAACGATTTGTGGCTCACACTTTTCGCCAAATATCTGGTCGATGAGTTTTGCTTTGCCCATCGTAGCATCTTGCGGTACGTGCAACCGCTTGCATGCATCGCGCAGCGCAGCCTCATCCATGTTTGAGATATCGATGCCCGTATAATTTTGTATCGCCTCAAACATTGTGAAACGTTTCCATGGCCGCTTAAAGTCAATTAGGTTCTCTCCCACCGTTACTTGCGTGGTTCCGTGTAGGTCAAAGGCTACCTTCTCAATCATTTCCTCTACCAACTCCATCATCCAATTGTAATCTTTGTAGGCGACATACAATTCAACCTGGGTAAATTCAGGATTGTGAAAGCGAGACATGCCCTCGTTACGGAAGTCCTTTGAGAACTCAAACACGCCATTGAAACCGCCCACAATCAACCGCTTCAGGTACAATTCGTTGGCAATGCGCAAGTACAGCGTCATATCCAAAGTATTGTGGTGCGTTTTAAATGGTTTAGCCAGCGCACCTCCGTAAAGAGGTTGTAATATGGGTGTCTCTACTTCCAAGTAACCTTTTCCCGCCAAGTACTCGCGCATGGAATTTACCAACTGCGTTCGTTTGATGAAGGCATCGCGCACGTGCGGATTCACGGTCAAATCAACATAACGCATGCGGTAGCGCTGCTCCGGGTCAGTGAAGGCATCATGCAACACTACGTTGCCCTGTTCGTCTTTTGTTTCCTTTACAATTGGCAAAGGCCTGAGCGACTTTGCCAGCACCTTAAAGCTCGTTACGTGAATAGATATCTCACCTGTTTGTGTGGTGAATACAAAACCCTTTACGCCAATAATGTCACCGATGTCCAGTAACTTTTTGAACACAGTATTGTAAAGTGTCTTGTCTTCGCCCGGGCAAATATCATCGCGCCTAAAATAAACCTGAATACGGCCGGTTTCATCTTGCAACTCGGCAAAAGAGGCGTTGCCCATTACCCTGCGTGTCATAATACGCCCCGCAATCGACACGTCTTTGTATTCAATTTTTTGATCGGAATAGTTGGCGTGGATCTCTCTGGCAGAAACATTCACTTCAAAAAGTTCCGCTGGGTAGGGCTCAATTCCCAGCTTCTGCAATTCTTCCAAACTTTGCCTACGGATAATTTCTTGTTCGCTCAAGTGCATAATCGCAAATCTGAGATAAAGTAATTATGATTTTCTTCTTTTCAATTCGCTTCTAATCAGCGTAAGCTCTCTACTGCTTTGCCCCGCTACCGAAGTATTTTCTGCAGCACGCCTAAGCAAATAGGGCATCACCGATTCAACCGGCCCGTATGGAACGTACTTCGCCACATTATAGCCTGCTTTCGCGAGATTGAAGGAAATGTTGTCGCTCATGCCGAGCAATTGTGCAAACCACACGCGCTTGTCATCGTTGCGCATACCGTGTTTGTTCATCAACACTGCTAGGTATTGGTTGCTATATTCATTGTGCGAACCACACATTACCGACACGCGCTGCTTGTTGTCGATGCAAAAGGCCAACGCCTTATTAAATGCATCATCAGTACCAGCTTTGTTGGCGTGAATGGGGTCTGGGTAATTCATTTTTGTAGCCCGCTCTCGTTCTTTCTCCATATAAGCACCACGCACCATCTTCACGCCCAAAAAATAATTGTGCATTGCCGCCTCGTGAAAAGCGTTCTTCAGGTTACCGAGCATATCGCTGCGATACATTTGATAGGTATTGAATACAATCGCTTTTTCAAGATTGTACTTTCGCATCATCGAATAAGCTATTTCATCGATAGGGTCTTGTATCCAACTGTCTTCAGCATCAATCAAAATTGGCACACCCAAGTCAAATGCCTTTTTGCAAATGCGGTCTACACGACTTTTTATTCGCTCGAATTCCGCAACCTCTTTGTCAGATAAAGATGCCTTGGCGTGCACCTTCTCCAGCAACTCAAATCGCGCCAAGCCAGTCATCTTAAACACGCAAAAGGGAATTGACGGGTGGTCTTTCGCCACATCAAAAGTTTTCAGAATCTCTTCAGTGGTTTTGTCAAAGCTCGGCTCGTCATCTTCGCCCTCCACCGAATAATCTAAAATAGCGCCTACCTTGAACTGGGCCAGCTTGTCAATGGTCTTCACCGTGTCTTCAGTTGTCTCACCTCCGCAAAAATGTTCAAACACCGTGCTTCGGATAATGCCTTTAATGGGCAGGTGAAGAGCTAGCCCCATTTTTGCCAAGCCGGTGGCCACAGCCGAAACCGAGGGATGATTGACGATAGAAAAAATAAAATTTGCCTTTCTCAATTCACGGTCGCTTTTGTAAGAAAAGGCAACTTCAGTATCTGCAAAGGTTACGGGCGCAACTGTTTCCATGTTGAAAATTCGGTGCAAATATAAGGGTGCAATTCACCATTTATTCATTTATTTTACAGCCACTAAATGCTCAATTAGTAAGTTCCTGACCCTGCCGTGCCAATGCCAAATTCGCTTGTAAGACTGAACCCCCAACCCGAAGCACTTTTGAGTCAGTTTTTTCTTGAAAAAAGCCTTACACAATTGGCAATTTTGGTCGATTCAAACACTTACCGTTTATGCTACCCAACAATCAGTCAGTATTTGCCGAAACACACCGTTATTGAAGTGCCTTCGGGCGAGCAGCACAAAAACTTGAACACGTGCCAAACAATTTGGAAAGAACTTACCCAACGAAACTTTGACAGGCACGCCATGCTGCTGGTGCTCGGTGGTGGGGTGCTTGGCGATATGGGTGGTTTTTGTGCCGCCACTTACAAACGAGGCATCGGTTTTGTGCTGATGCCAACTACCCTGCTGGCTCAGGTAGATGCCAGCGTAGGTGGCAAATTAGGTATTGACTTTGAAAACTATAAGAACCATATCGGTGTATTTCAATTGCCGCTGGCAACATTGGTGAGCACAGCCTTTTTAAAAACGCTTCCAGCACATGAGTTGCGGTCGGGCTATGCCGAAGTAATCAAACACTGCCTGATTGCGGACCGAGCCATGTGGGATACGATTAGAAAAAATGACTTACTGAACCAAGACTGGCCAATGCTGATTCCCCATTCGATTGGCATCAAAGAAAGCATTACCAACCAAGACCCAACTGAAAAGGGAATACGAAAAACCCTCAACTTTGGGCATACGCTCGGCCACGCGCTCGAAACACATTTTTTGGATTCAGGTCGCCCCCTGTTGCACGGAGAGGCTATTGCCATAGGAATGATTGCTGAAACCTACATCGCCCGACAAAAAGGGCTAGTTGCTGAAGTTGAACTTACCGAAGTGAGGCAGTACATTTTGCAAATCTTTGGGAAAGTAACAGTCAACTTTGATGACCACACCATTCTTCAGTTCATTTTGCAGGATAAGAAAAACAAAGGAAATACGGTGTTATTGGCATTGCCCAAGGGTTTAGGACATTGCATGTGGGATGTTGCCGTTAGTGAGATGGAACTGAAAGAAGCACTGGACTATTATCGGTCGTTTTAGCGTACAGGTTCTTTAAACGTAATGCACATCCGATTCGTCTTCTTTCCCTTTCTCACCCAATGCATCCTTCACCTTCTTAGCAGCTTTTGCCACAAAGCCTTTGGTTTTTTGCTTGCGGTTACCGGTCAGCAGCCAGGTGGCCAACAGGGCGGCACCGGCTACGCCTAATCCAATCGCTATTTTTTTGTTCGTGCTCATAATGAGTGTTAACTGTTTTTTAAAATTATTTGTTTCAAACTGTAGAAAAAAAGTACTTGCAAAAAATATTTTTAATGTCTAACGCATAGCCCATTGAGTACGTATCTCCACTTGCCAATTTGCTCAACGCTACGCGGCACCGTGCATCGGTTATCCGCATCGAAAAGCATTAGTAACCGAGTGCTAATTTTAAAAGCCCTCAGTGGCAACCAAGCAGTCGTTCGTAATTTATCTGACGCTCGCGATACACAATTGATGATGCAGGCGTTGGTCAATCCTGAAAAGGTAATTGATGTGAAAGACGCTGGCACTACCATGCGTTTTCTCACGGCCTTTTTCTCGCTTACCGGACAGCACAAAGAAATTACAGGCACCCCGCGCATGAAAGAGCGCCCGATTGGCCTATTGGTAGATGCCCTGCGGAAACTGGGAGCCACGATCAACTACCTCGAAAAAGAAGGGTTTCCTCCGATTGAGACCCAAGGCTTTGCCAATCAGGCAACTGCCGAGTTGGAAATCGCTGGCGATGTGAGCAGTCAATACATTTCAGCTCTTATGATGACAGGTGCCCTTCTGCCAAAAGGCTTAGTTATCACCCTTACGGGAAAAATGGGTAGTGTACCTTACATAGAGATGACAGCCGCGCTGATGCACGAGTTTGGCGTGGATTGCCAAACAGATTGGAAGCGCAATACGATTTCTATACCAAACCAACAGTATCGCCCGGCCCAATACACCGTTGAAGCTGATTGGTCATCGGCAAGTTATTGGTTTGCCTTCACTGCGTTGGCAAAACAAGCAGAAATCATTTTGCCTAATGTTACCGTACGATCACTGCAAGGCGATAAAGTGATCATGGACATCATGGCGCAACTTGGCGTACAATCCGATTTTTCGGGCACCTCACTACGCCTAACCAAAACCGAAAATGCAAACTACTTAAGTTGGGATTTTAAAGACTGCCCCGACTTGGCTCAAACCGTGTTGCCCGTTTGTGCTGCGAAGGGCATCAACGGAGAGTTTACTGGGTTGGAAAGCCTTCGCATTAAAGAAACCGACCGGATTACTGCGTTACAAAATGAGTTAGGTAAAATAGGTGCAAAGTTGACCGAACCGGTCGTTGGAAGATGGCGGTTAGAGGTTGCAGGTTCGATGTTAGAGAAACACTCTAATATCCGGCATCCAGCATCCAGCATCCAGATTAACACCTACCACGACCACCGCATGGCCATGGGGTTCGCGCCTTGGGCTACGTTGTTCGACTTGAAAATAGAGTCGCCAGATGTGGTGGATAAATCATACCCGGGATTTTGGAAGGATATGAAGGAAATTGGATTTGACTTGTCTATAATTTAGACAGGCAACGGAACCTAAATTTAGTTTTCCTCACTTGGAACATCGGGGCTGCTGAAAAGGGCCTTAATAATGAATTCGGCAAAACCCTTTGAAAGCCCTTTCTTGGTAGCATCCAAAATTAAAGAATTCCATGATGAACCATCATCCTGTTGGAATGTGGGAAACTCCACACCCCCCAAGGGCTGGAGGAGTTTTCCATATTTCAACAGGAACTGCGCTGGCGTTTGGTAGCCCAGCGCACTGTGTGACCGCTCGTTGTTGTACACCCACATCCAAGCATAGGTCAGTTGCCGTGCCTAGCTGAGGTTATCGAAAGCAAAGGCATCGAGCACTTCTTCGCGATAGGTTCGATTGAATCGTTCGATGTAACCATTTTGTTGGGCTTGCCTTTCTCGATGAACACAAGCTCAACACTGTCACCCCACCAAGCGAAAACCTTCTTTGATCGCGAACGCCTGTCCTTTTTTCTTGTACGCAGTGCCCACCACCACGCGTTCTTCATTGTTGAGCAGTGGTATGTTTTGCGCACAGGCGATATGACCCTTTTCATACTCACCTTCAGAGCGCACATCTACCAAAGGCAGGGACGAGCGAAGCAACAAAAATTCATCCAAAGAGATTGGCATTTTCCAAAGTTAGTGAAGCGCAGCCGGAATGAAAAATGGGCAGGCATGAATCATCATTCATGTTCTTCGTTTATCTTTACCTCCAATATGGCGGCCGCCCCCTCTGTTTTGTTATTCACAGGTCATCTGTTAGATGCTGCGAACCGGGAGACAGCGCGTTTTCCACACTATTTGTTAGACGAGGCAAAAGTACTCATCAGCAAAGCAATCGATGAGTTGGCCAAGGTGAATTCTATTTCAGTTGCCATTGCCAGTTTGGGTGCTGGTGGCGATATGCTTTTTGCGGCCGAGATCTTGGAACGCAAGGTGCCCCTGCATATTTTCATTCCCACTGAAAAAGGGCAGTTTATGGAGGAATCTGTCACCTACTTGAAATCCGTGGATGGAGAAGATGCCGAGGCATGGAAGTTAGAGTTCGAGCGTATTTTGGCGTTGGCTAGCAAAGTAGTGTTTACTAAGCCAGATCATGCTGGGCAAAATCCGTATGCCACATGCAATACAAAGATGCTGCAACATGCTTTTGAGTTAGCATCCTCGGAGCGTACCGTGGTAGGTTTGGCGTTGGTAAAACCAGGTGAAGGAAAAATTGAAGGTGGAGCCGCACATTTTTTGGAAGTGATGCGAAGCAAACACGTGCCTGTACAGATGTTGTGGCCGAGTGAACGAAACGTTGTGCCGGCTGACGTCAGAGAGCTTAGCCGGTTTATCCCACTGTTTAAATACCTCGATGAGGAAGCAACTTTTTATCAAAGTCGATGGCGCAACAGGTTGAAGTTTTCACTATTGGTCTTAGCTGCCATTGCTTTTTTCGATGCGTTTGTTACGGTACCCGATCACTTCTTGTTCGGCCATGGGCAGGTATTGCGAATGGTGTGTTTGATCATTTCAGCCGCAGGCGCTTTTGTTACGTTGCAAATGCAACTTTCAGATAAAACCAGCTTGCGCCAGTGGACGACCAGTCGGGCAAAGGCGGAGCAGATCAGAAGCGAGATTTGGTATTATTTGTTCAACTTTTGGTCAGAGAACAACCGGTTTGGGCCTTACACTGAAAGCGAGTTTGACATTTACCTGAAGCGCATGTCGCCCACCCATTGGAATCCTCCCATGGTGGATATGGCGAAACTGATTGGACTAAAGCAGGTCATTATCTTTTTTTCTATTCAGCAGAAAATCGACTATTACCGGCAGTACCGATTGGATGATCAGTTGGCATATTTTAAGAAAAAGAAAAAATACTTTACCAACTTTATTCGCATTTATAAGACTGCCACACTGCTTTTTTTATCTGTTTCCATTGTTTGGGGTATTTGTAAAATGATTGGTGAATTCAATCATGCATTTGGTTTTTTTATGGACATGAGTCCGCTGGGCATGATGATCAGTTTCATTGCACTCGTGACATCATATGGGGAGGCTAACAATTCAAAAGAAATGGAGTATAAGTATTTACAAATGAGTGAGGGTCTCATACAACTTATTGAAAACAGCTGTGCCGTGCAGCGCGAAAATGATTTTGACATGTGGGTAAAAGAATGTGAAACTTTTTTGCGAACACAAAACAATGAATGGAGTTTAAAACGGGAGAAGTAACTTTTCTGAAAAGACCATCTGCCATCTTTATCTTTTCCTAGTGTAAGTCTCGATTTATAAGCTAAATAGCGAAACCACCTTTAGGTTGTGTTCTTCGTACATTCAAAACTTGTCAATTTATAAAGTATATTCGTAGCATGGCTTTACTCCCCAATTTCGAGTACGATGTATTCATCTCGTACCGTCACAAAGACAACAAGTACGATGGATGGGTTACCGACTTTGTCGTGAACCTGAGACGCGAAATCGGGGCGACTTTTAAGGAGGATATCAGCGTCTATTTTGACAACAATCCGTATGACGGTTTGCTTGAAACCTACAGCGTAAACAAGAGCCTGGAAGCAAAGCTTAAGAGTTTGGTGTTTATCCCAGTCATCTCGCAAACCTATTGCGATGTTAAATCCTTTGCCTGGCAACATGAGTTTTGTGTGTTCAATCGATTGGCGAAAGAAGATACGCTGGGTCGTGATATCCGATTGGGAAACGGGAATGTGGCCAGCCGCATACTGCCAATAAAAATCCACGACCTCGATGCGGATGACCAAGCAATCCTGGAGAAAGAACTTGGCGGGGCCCTCCGCGCGGTAGAGTTTATTTTTAAATCGGCCGGGGTAAATCGGCCTTTACATGCGAGCGACAAGCGGGAGGAGAATTTCAATCGCCTTTTTTACCGGGATCAAATTAACAAGGTGGCCAACGCCATTAAGGAAATCACCTATGGTATGCGTAACCCGGGCAAGCGCGATGTCTTGGCTTTAAAAAGCCCAC
This sequence comes from Cytophagales bacterium, assembly GCA_046094265.1. Taxonomy (GTDB): domain Bacteria; phylum Bacteroidota; class Bacteroidia; order Cytophagales; family Cyclobacteriaceae; genus ELB16-189. The sequence continues at coordinate 1,456 of JBJTHA010000027.1, read as the reverse complement.
CAACAGAAGCTGTTACTGAAAAAACAAAATCGTTAAACAAGTCCATTGCCGTATTGCCTTTTACTAATTTGTCGCAAGATGCCGCTCAAGAATACTTTGCCGATGGCATCACGGAAAATATTCTCAACCAACTGGCGCTCAATTCCACCCTTCGTGTTATTTCACGTACTTCTATTGCCCGGTACAAGAATTATGGCAAAACTGTGCCTGAAATTGCCAAGGAACTGGGTGCGAAATTTGTTATTGAAGGAAGCGCTCAGATACATAAAGATAAAGTGCGCATCAGCGTGCAACTGATAGACCCAGATACCGATGCGCGCTTGTGGACCAAGGTATTCACCGAGAGTTTAGACGATTTGTTTGCGGTGCAGGACCTTGTGGCAGAAGCAGTCGCAAATGAGTTGAACGCCAACGAGGGCAAGCAAAACAAGATCGAAGCGGTCCCAACTAAGAATCATGAGGCTTACGATTTGTTTTTGAAAGGCCGTCACGCGTATAACCAATGGAGCGTAGAGGGTTACCGCACCGCCACCCAGTACTTCAAAAAGGCTATTGCTCTTGACGCTGATTTTCGAGAGGCATATTCTTATCTAGCCAGTTCGTATTCAGCGCGCATGAGTTGGAATGGCGATCTGTCACCATCGGAAGCAAAAACATATATCGATGAATTTTTGACTAAGGCGTGGCAAGGTGGCCCCACCGATAATGACTACCTCACCAAGGCATTTGTAGAATTTTTCATTAACAAAGATTTTATTGCGGCAGAAAGAAATCTGATTCGGGCTACGGAACTAAATCCCAACAATGCTCTGGCCATCTATAGCTATTGTTATTTGTTGAACATGGCTTCACGATTTCAGGAGGCTGCCCAGTGGTTGAGCAAAGGCAAAGCCATTGAGCCATTGAGTATCGGCTATTTCAACCAAATGGTGATTGGCGATTATGTTACCGGGCAATTTGATCGCGCGTTGAGCACGTTATCTGAGGCCCAACAGATGTACCCGGCTTCTCAGAGGCTATTTGATTATTGGGGAAGAATTTTTCTGACGATGGGTAAGCCAAACGAGGCAGCAGAGAAATTAGAAAGGGGCTTGTTGCTCAACTCGGTGCGCCCACCTTCTATGGTGGCAAATTTGGCAGCTGCTCTTCATCAGGTAGGCAAAGAAAAAAAATCGAAAAACCTTGTCGATGAATTGTTGGTGCGCAGCAAAGCGAATGAGAAAGGCGTAAATATTTATTTGGTTTACGCTTACGCAGGATTAGGCAACTTACAAGAGGCTCGGTATTGGGTGACGCGCGCACGGTCGACTAACGATGTGGACTTGATTTGGATACAAGTAGATCCGCTGTTGAAACGAATATCGGAAAAAGTTGTTGGAAATTTTGAAGATGCTGTGAAACAAATCAACGATTGGCTTGAGCGCGAGATGCCCCGGCTTCCATATCACAACATTGC
>JBJTHA010000026.1:0-2602 GCA_046094265.1 Cytophagales bacterium | reverse complement strand
GGTATTGGTGCATGGCTTTTCAGTTCCCTCCTTCATTTGGGACTCAACCTTCCATGCTGCTACCCAGCGAGGCTACGCCACCCTGCGCTACGACAATTTTGGCCGTGGCAACTCCGACAATCCCGATGTGGTATACGATGTGGCATTGTTCTCCGGGCAGTTGAAAGAGTTGATGGATTCGTTGCATATCACTCGGCCGGTGACACTCGTAGGCTTGTCGGATGGCGGCCGCACCATTACTCATTTTGCTGCCAACTTTCCCGCGCGTGTGCAAAACTTGGTGTATGTGGATGCGGTAGGTTTTGAAACGATGCCCGACTCCGCACCCGTTATCGTCACCGACAACGAAATAACCGAGTTTAAGTCGAGCGACAGCTACCGCAACATGGCCAAAGGCCAGCTCAGCGACTTTTACGATTCAGTGCCGTTTAAAGGGTGGGACAAAAAATATGAAACGCTGATGCAATACCGAGGCTTTGTGCGTGCGCTCATCTCCACACGCAGTAACCGCGGCAACCTCGCTGCGCAGCATCAAAAGATCGCGGAAGCCCAACTGCCCGTGTACGCCATCTGGGGCGAGCACGACACGGTGGTGGTGCTCAATGACATTCGCGAAAGTATGTTGGCTCGACTGCCCAACATCCAACTTAGCGTGATTCCAAAAGCAGGTCATCTGCCGCACATGGAACAGGCCCAGCAGTTCAACAGCATTTTATTGGATGAGGTAATCGCAAAGCAAAAAAAATAAACGGTAGGCCTAAATGATGCGTGCATCACTCCTGCTTATTTGCTGGGCACTGCTCGCCTGCCAGCCATCGCATCAGCAAATGCCCACCGCAGCATGTTGGGTAACCACGGCAGACCAAACCAAGTTATTGACAAAAGTCGGTGACGTTTCCTTTTCAGAAACGACTAACAATACATCGATCATCCAACTCGACACCGCCATCAGGTACCAAACCATGGATGGCTTCGGTTACACGCTGACGGGCGGCAGCTCACAACTGTTTCAAAAACTATCATCCACTGCACGCGAGGCGCTGCTCCAAGAACTCTTCGTGGATTTAGGCATTAGCTATTTGCGCATCAGCATCGGAGCTTCTGATTTGGACGACCATGTGTTTTCGTATGACGACATGCCCGTGGGGAAAACAGATGAACGGTTAGAGCATTTCTCTTTGGCAGCTGATACCGTTTCCCTCCTCCCTACCCTGCGCCAAATCCTGCGGTTGAATCCTGCTCTCAAGATCATGGGTTCACCGTGGTCGGCACCTGCGTGGATGAAAGACAACGGTTCGCCCAAAGGCGGAAGGCTGCTGCCACGCTATTACCCTGTCTACTCAAATTACCTGGCCACTTACCTGAAGGCGATGGCAAAAGAAGGAATCAATCTAAATGCCATCACCATCCAAAATGAACCCGAGCACCCGGGCAACATGCCCAGCATGACAATGACCAGCGATGAACAACGTGAGTTTGTAAAATCATTTTTAGGTCCGACTTTCCGTGCCCGTGGCATCGCGACCAAAATTATCATCTACGATCACAACTGTGACCACCCCCACTATCCGCTGAATATTCTCAGCGACTCTGTGACCAAACAATTTATCGATGGCACTGCGTTTCATCTTTACTTGGGTGACATTGGCGCCATGAGTCAGGTACACGATGCCCACCCCGATAAAAATATTTATTTTACCGAGCAGTGGACCAGCGGCAAGGGTGACTTTGGCGGTGACTTGCAGTGACACGTGAAGAACTTGGTGGTGGGTGCACCCCGCAACTGGAGCAGTACGGTGTTGGAGTGGAACCTAGCGGCAGACGAAAATTTTCAGCCCCACACCAACGAAGGCGGTTGCACGCTCTGTCAGGGGGCGATTACCATCCACAGTGCCAGTCGCAATATCACGCGCAATGTGTCGTACTACATCATTGGCCAAGCTGCCAAGTTTGTGCCGCCCGGCTCGGTTCGGTTTTTCTCGAGCGAAGTGAATGGTTTGCCGAATGTGGCATTTCGCACACCTACAGGTAAGAAGGTGTTGATCGTTTTGAACGAAACTGGTACCGAAGTGAAGTTTGCAGTGGGTTACAATAATCGGTTTGGAAATACTTCGCTGCCCGCGGGCGCTGTGGCAACGATGGTGTTTTAGAAAATTCCCTCATGCCAATAGTTATAATCTTTGGTCGTCACCTCGCACGCCAGGTCGCTCTACAAAAAAAGGATTGTAACTGAAAAAAATCGAATTTCAAAAACTGTAGCTTGGCTTTGACCTCAAACTTGGTGTAGTCGTCATAATAACATCCATCATCCAACTGGGTCGCTCAAACCCTCTATCAGTTGGGAGTTTGCTTTGCCACTGTTCGTCTGCTAACCGAACAGGGCTGACAATTCATAGTAATAAATGCCCAACAGACACTATCGTCTAAAAATCAGCCTAATAAATTTCCAGTACTCCGGAAACCTTGATTCGTAAAGCCGAGGCAGGGAAACACCAGCAAATAAAAAGCCCCGCCCAACTTTCGCAGGACGGGGCTTTCCCTTTAGTTTACAGAATGCGAATTATTCCGCCACCACGTTTACCGTGATATCGTGCTTCACTTC
>JBJTHA010000025.1:0-11748 GCA_046094265.1 Cytophagales bacterium | reverse complement strand
CCTCCCAGTGCCATCACAATGGTGATAGCATTTTCAAATGCCTTGTGCGTCATAATGTCGCGTGGCTTTAGGTCTTGCTCCAAGCAAATGCGGATGGCTTTGCCTGCTTCTAAACACTCTTGTGATTTTTCTTTGCTTAGTGCAGGATTGGATGATGAATATGGCAATGACATACCCAACGCTTCTATGGCAGAGGCCATGGTGTTGGCCGTGTACATGCCGCCACACGCACCTGCGCCCGGACACGAGTTTTGTATCACTCCTTTAAAATCTTCCTCTGACAACTTGCCTTTGATTTTTTCGCCTAAGGCTTCAAATGCTGACACTATGTTTAACTCTTGGCCTTTGTAGTGCCCACCCGCAATAGTGCCACCATATACCATAATCGCGGGCCTATTCAATCTGCCCATCGCGATAAGCGAACCCGGCATATTTTTATCGCAGCCCACTACGGCAATCACGCCATCATAATGTTGCGCGCTGCAAACCGTCTCGATGGAATCTGCAATCACTTCGCGGCTTACCAATGAGTAGCGCATGCCTTCTGTGCCATTTGCGATGCCATCGCTTACGCCAATAGTATGAAATACCAAGCCAACCAACTCTTGTGCCCACACGGCTGCTTTCACTTCTTGCGCCAGTGCATTCAAATGCATATTGCAAGTGTTGCCATCAAAGCCAGTGCTCACAATACCTACTTGGGCTTTCTTCAAATCTTGCTCCGTCAAGCCGATGCCGTATAACATCGCCTGTGAGGCGGGCAACGTTGGGTCTTGGGTAATGATCTTACTATACTTATTCATAATGCTGAGCTACAAGCCGCAGGCTACAAGCTTGAAGCCTGTAGCCAGAAGCCATCTAAACAATTACATAACTATAACTCCTATCCAATACAATATTCCGATATGTTTCCCGAATCAAATTGCTCACGGAATCTTTCCACTGTTTGTTCATGGACTGTCGCTCGATGGATTCTACGGCAACAATCTCGTTCATGGTACTACAGAAGAAAGCACTATCGGCCTCAAATAATTCTTCTGGTCTAAAAAATCTCTCCTCCAACGGAATTTCTAACTCACGACAAATCTCCATCACTGTTTTGCGCGTAATGCCCGGCAAAATACTTTCGGCTGGTGGGGTATACATGATACCGTTCTTTTCAAAAAAGAAATTGGCACCTGGGCCTTCAGCTACAAATCCGTTTAAGTCCAGTAATAAAGAATCGTCAAAGCCACGCCTGCGTGCCTCGGTAGTCGCTAAAATCGAATTCACGTACAAACCACACACCTTAGCTTCCATCGTCACCGCCTTGGGATTTGGGCGCTGGAAAGAAGAGATGCAAACACGCGCTGGGTTTAGTGAGGGGTGTTGTTCGCATGGCCAAGCGGTAATCATCACTGAGACTTGAGAAGGTGAAGTAAGCGACATATTAGGCCCGCAAAATACCAAGGGGCGCACGTAAGCATTCGAAAGTTCGTTCCGTTCAAGTACTTGATAGGTTAGCTGCACCAATTCCTCGACTGTATAGTCGAGCGGAATGCCCACAAGGGCGCAGCTTCGCTTCAGTCGTTCGTAATGAGCATATGCTTTAAAGAGTTTTACGCCATTCACAGTTTCGTAACTTCGAATTCCTTCAAACACACCATAACCATAATGCAGTGTTTGACCAAACAAATCGGTATTGGCCTCGGCAGCCTTTATAAATCGACCGTCTAAGAAAAGTACTGTTTGGTTGTGATAATAGTTCATCTATTTTTAAACAATCGTTAGTATGTTAATATGTGCCTAAAATGAAACCGCCTCGATTTTTTGTCGAGGCGGCTAAAATTTCTTCTACAAAATCGTCACACCCCCAGTTTCTGGAGAATAATAACGTTAATGAACACTCGGCCACTGTCCATCCATACATTAAATCTACTTGTACTGGCTGTGCTCATTTAATTTTCTATGTTACAGTGCAAGATGGCAAAATTTTCTGATGCCGCTCAATGAGATGACAAGAAAAAATTTCTTACACATGGAATAACGAATGTTAGGTAGAGAAATGAATAAACTAAACAGACTAAAAATTCTAAGGGCTATTTTCTTGCGTCTATGTCACATAATCGCTTTTCTTTGAGTTTATATTTCTGTGGAAAAAGAGAAGACCAGAAGTAAATTAAACCAGCACTTACCGCCCGCCTCGGTTGAGTACTGTGTTGATTTATGGCAAACCCATCAGTTTGATTTCAAAACAACGAAAACGCGCCAGTCAAAAGTGGGTGATTTCACTTTTCGCCCCGGCCGCAAACAGCAAATTACCATCAATGCAGATTTACACCCCTATCTTTTTCTTACCACCTATTTGCATGAGGTGGCACATTTAATTGCTCACTCGCAGTTTGGCCACCGCGTGGAGGCCCACGGCCTCCAGTGGAAGAACACCTTCAAGCAGTTGATGGAGCCCATGCTCACCGAAGAAGTTTACCCCAAGCCATTGCTTTCGATTTTGAAGAAGCATATGGCAAATCCTAAAGCCTCGAGTTATTCAGATTCAAAGCTCACCGCGGCATTTAGAAGCTACGATGCGGCAAAAGCAAAAGTGACGTTGCTTTCCCACTTACCCACCGGCAGCATCTTTCAGTTGCGGAAGCGGTGGTTTAAAAAGGGCGAGGTGAAGCGTACGCGGGTGTTATGTGTGGAGATGACAACCAAGAAAAAATACTTGGTGTCGCAAGATGCCGAGGTAGGCAGCGCACAACTGGGTATGTTCTGATTGGTTAGGAAGACAAGGAGTAATTAAAGAGTCTCGAAGACAGCATTCCATAAATCCTTTGCAAGTTTACATAAGAACCTGCAATTAATTGATACCCGCTTGGTTGTAGGATTTACGATCCAGTATTCTTTCACACAAAATCGGTGATATAGTTCCTGTTTTGGTTCTTCCTGTTTTCGTCAATGGGACACCCTGATTTGGTGATCTAGTAAATCAGAAATTCTGGTCAATAATTTTTTTAGGAGAGCCTGATTGTCATCCAGCCTGAGGAGTATTTTCTTTAGCTGCTTAGATTCAGGCAGGGTTACGATCTTTTCATTAAACGAAATTTTACGAACAGGTTCTTCAAAGTTCTCTATCGTTTGGTAGTATTAAAACACTAGTACCGGTTTGTTTGCTAATTCAATGATTCCGTTCTACTTTTGTAGCTTAATATCGCGGGGTGGAGCAGTTGGTAGCTCGTTGGGCTCATAACCCAAAGGTCACAGGTTCGAGTCCTGTCCCCGCTACTAAAAAATAAAAGCGGCTTTAAGGTCGCTTTTTTTATCTTCATACCATCAGCATGTCAACCCCCCATAAAGCCGGTTTTGTGAGCATCGTGGGCAGGCCCAACGTGGGCAAAAGCAGCTTGATGAACCGCTTGGTGGGCGAAAACCTCTCTATCATTACTGCCAAAGCGCAAACCACGCGCCACCGCATCATGGGTATTCTTAATGGCGAAGATTTTCAAATCGTGTATTCTGATACGCCCGGGATTTTGGAGCCGAAATACGAGCTTCACCAGGCGATGATGAATTACGTGAAGGTGTCGTTAGAAGATGCTGACCTCATTTTGCTGATTGTGGAATTGGGCGAAAAGTTTGATGAGAACCTGTTTGAGCGTTTCAAGCATTTTACCACGCCCATATTACTCATCATCAACAAATGTGATTTGGCCAAGGGCTCGCAGATAGAAGATAAGATCGCCTACTGGAAGCCATTGGTAAACGCGAAGGAAATTATTCCGGTTTCTGCGCACAGCGGCATGAATACCGACTTACTGCTGCAAAAAATAAAAGAATATCTATCCAGTCACCCGGGGTATTACTCAAAAGATGAACTGACCGATAAGAGTGAACGTTTTTTTGCCTCTGAGATTATTCGTGAGAAGATATTCATGAACTACGACCAAGAAATTCCCTACAGCTCCGAAGTTGGGATTGAGGCTTTTAAGGAAGAGGAAAAGATCATCCGCATTCGTGCCACTATTTATGTTGAGCGCGATTCGCAAAAAGGCATTTTAATTGGCAAAGGAGGAAGCTCATTGAAAAAAGTAGGCATTGAAGCCCGTAAGAGCATAGAAGAATTCTTCGGAAAACAAGTATTTTTAGAAACCCACGTGAAAGTGGCTGCCAACTGGAGAAAACAGAAATTGAAGTTAAGGCATTTTGGATATTTAGATAACTAGTCGATAGCCCATTCTCAATAGCCGATAGTTGTTAGACTGTTGGCTATTCACTAATACCTATCGACTATCGACTGAATTATGGCAAACATAGTAGCAATAGTAGGCAGACCCAACGTAGGCAAATCCACGTTCTTCAACCGTTTGGTGGAGCAACGGAGCGCCATCATGGACGATATGCCTGGTGTTACACGCGATAGGCACTACGGCTATGCGCAGTGGACTAATAAGTTTTTTACGGTGATTGATACCGGTGGCTACGTAACGGGCTCTGACGACAAATTTGAATCGCAAATCAGGAGGCAGGTTGAACTCGCTTTAGATGAAGCAACGGCAGTCATCTTTATGGTAGACTGCAAGGATGGGCTTACCGGTTATGACAAGGAGTTTGCAAAAGTCATTCGCAAGTCGAAGAAACCCGTGTTTGTGGCAGCCAATAAGGCCGATACGCCAACCAAAACGTTGGAAGCCGCGGAGTTTTACGAACTGAATATGGGCGAAGTGTTTGCAATTTCTGCGGAGAACGGAAGCGGCACCGGAGAATTGCTGGATGAGCTGGTGAAAGTATTTCCGTCTGAAGACCTAGAAGACCCTGATGCAGGCATTCCAAAGATTGCTATTGTAGGCAGGCCCAACGCGGGCAAGTCGTCCCTGCTCAACGTATTGCTAGGGCAAGAACGAAGCATTGTGACAGAGGAAGCCGGCACCACGCGCGATGCAATCCATTCGCGATACAAACTCTATGGCAAAGACTTTATTTTGATCGATACCGCCGGTATACGCAAAAAAGGTAAAGTAAAAGAAGATGTAGAGTTTTATTCGGTATTAAGGTCGTTGCGGGCACTTGAAGAAAGTGACGTGTGCATTGTGGTGATCGATGCTGAGCGTGGGTTGGAGTCACAAGACGTGAATATCATTGCGCTCGCCCAAAAACAGAGCAAGGGCATTGTAGTAATGGTGAATAAGTGGGATTTGATCGAAAAAGACGGCAAAACATCCGAAAAGCTAAAAAAAGATATGCTTGAGAAGTTGGCGCCCATCGATTACATACCCTTCATCTTTGCTTCGGCACTTACCAAGCAGCGCATTTTTCAGGTAATTGAAAAGGCGGTGCAGGTGTATGAGACTAAAACCAAGAAAGTACCTACTTCAGAGCTAAACGATGCTTTGTTGCCGGAAATCGTGCATTATCCGCCTGCGGCCATCAAGGGTAAGCACATCCAAATCAAATACGTAACGCAAGTGGCTGCAAAATCACCCTCTTTTGCCTTTTTCTGCAATTTGCCGCAGTACATTCAAGAGTCGTATGTTAGGTTCTTAGAAAACCTCATCCGCGAAAGATTTGACTTCGAAGGGGTGCCGATACGACTGTTTTTTCGAAAAAAATAGTTCAGAAAACGGTTTAGATGCCTTGTTCCTTGGAGAAATTCTTCAAAAACGGTAATAATTTCACGTGCATCGTATTAAAATACCGTTCAGGTATTATATTTGCGGAAATTTTAAATAACCTGTAAACTATGAAAAAATTCATCGCATCTGTTATCGTATGTGGCTTTGCTGTGGCAATGGTTGCATGTGGTGGCAAAAAAGAGGAGGCTGCTTCTACTGTAGATTCAGTAAAGACAGCTGTTGACTCAGTTGCTACTACAGTTGACTCTACTGTGAATGCAGTAGTTGACTCTGCCAAGGCAGCAGTGAAGTAATCAATCCTTTAAAGATTGTATTCCCGGGAAGGCTTTAGAGATAAAGCCTTTTTTATTGTAGCTTAAAAAAACACCTGCTTTTGTAGGTCGTAATGTTCTAACGGCCGTGCCGTAAATTTACGAAATGAGCAGTAAGTGTAGGAAGTTGTTGCATGTTGTCTATAAGTGCGACCAGCATGTTGTTTGAACTCTAAAAACAGAATCACGGTATTGCTTGGGAAGGTAAATAAAGCAATATGTGAAGTATCAGGCTGGAGAAGGGTAGAATCATGGCTGAAATTTCGACATATTTTGTTCGCACACACCTTGATGGCTCTGCCCTCATATTTCACAAATATCACCTGCTCTAAGGTGGTCATATTTTACTAGCCTGTCGAATGGTTTGGCCACTTCATCTTCGAGAGCCGTCTATTTCCACCCGGAGTCAGATAAAAATCGAAAATCAAAAAAATGAAAATTTGCAAACAGCTTTTTTAAGTTCTCTTGTAATTGTTTTTATTGGCTCAAAAAGAAATGCGCGGACTCCAGAAAACGAGTGCGTAGCTTTGGTGAAATTAATAGTTTATCTAGGAAAACTTGTCAATTTGTATTTTTTTAGTAAAGTGTATTGTTTCTCTCACTTTACTTAAAATTGAGTTGGTCAATTTTGAAATCTTTCGGTATGACTAACCACCTTAAGCTGACTATTTCACGTGTATCCTTTTTTGTGATGAATAGTAGTCTTCTGCTATTGCTGATCTTACTCAGTGCGTCTTGTCTGTGTGCGCAGGTAGAACAAACAGCGCGATGGGAAATACCCCTGAACCAAGACGGTGAAGTATACAAGGTTGCCACGGCCGACAGCTTAGGTGCGGTTGTGTACAGTAAAAACCAAGGTCAAAGCATCGATCAACTTGAGTTGATTCGGCTAGATACCACACTTAACGAGGTTTGGAAGGGCTACATTAATCTTGAGAAGTTTCTGGTAGTTTCATTTGTACACTTCTTTGAAAAGAAATTGTATTTATTGTTGAGTTACGCTAACAACCCTACCCTTGGTTTTTTATTGATTGAATTAAATGTGTCTGATGGAAGATACCAAACCCACACCGTTAAAAACATTATACCATTTAAATCGACTGAGTTTACAGCTACGAAAAGTGCTCTGTTGATTGGTGGTTATTATAATTACCGGCCGATAGTCTTGCATTACTCCACTACCAGAAAGCAATCGAAAATATTGCCTGGTTTTTTCAACGAACCGGGCGAGATTAACCAGATAAAAGTGAATGATGATTTTTCGGTTGACATCATCATCAGTGCAAACAATACACAGAAGAAGAGGAGTTTATGGGTACGTAACTACAACCACGAGGGAGATTTACAGAAGACGACCGTACTTGAACCACAAGAGAAACGCAGCCTCCTTTTTGGCAGAAGTATTAAAACAACAGACGATCACATGCTGGTGGCAGGTGTTTATGGCAGAAACACAGATTATTCCCGTGGAATTTTTGTTTCCACTATTTCCCCATACGGTGAGTATACCACACGGTATTATAATTTTGCCGATCTGCAGAATTTTTTTCGCTTCATGCGTGTGAACCAAGAAAGGCGTGTGAAACAACGCATTGAACGAAGAAAGGTGAAAGGAAAGAAGATAAAATTCAGCTACCGATTTTTAGTTCATGAAGTAATCCCATATCGCGATCAGTTCATCATGCTTGGCGAAGCTTTTTATCCACGCTATGTTTACCAAACCAGAAACGCAACAACACCCTTTTACGGATACCAGCGCATGAGTGGCTATCAGTTCTACTCTCCTTATCGGAGCGACCAGATTTTTGACGGATTCCAATACACCCATGCTATCGTTCTTGGCTTTGACAAAGAAGGGAAGGTGAAATGGGACAATAGTTTTGAAATCAATGATGCCAAGTCATTTCAATTGGAACAGTTCGTAAAGATTGCACCGAGCGATGACCACATTGATCTGATTTATTTTTACCAAAACCTTATTCGTAGCAAAGTAATCCAGGGCAGCCAAGTGTTGGAGGGAAAAACTGCGGACCCCATAAAAATGCTTCACTCAACTGATTACGTCAGCAAAAAGGACAATCAGCCCAACCAGCTACAATATTGGTACGGTAATCACCTGCTTGCCAGCGGATTTCAAAATATCAGGGTTTCGCCTGATCGGCTGGCCGATGTTAAGAAGCGGGTTTTTTTCATAATTAAGATTAGGTATCGGTAAGCTATTGAGGTTTTTCACTACCTTCGTCACGGCAAATTTCGCATGAAGAAAAAGCTGGTTCTTGATCCGCACCTGTTAGACATTACACTGAACCGCCTTTGCCATCAATTAATAGAGAATCATGGCAGTTTTGAAGAAACCGTCATTTTAGGTCTACAGCCGAGAGGTATTTTTTTAGCGCGGTTGGTTCATTCCAAGCTACAAAAAATAATCAAAAAACAACTAGCGTTGGGGTATTTGGATACCACTTTCCACCGAGATGATTTTAGGCGCAGGGAAATTCCGGCCAAGGCCAGTGAGACAAAGGTCAATTTCATTATTGAAGACAAAAAAGTAGTGTTGATTGACGATGTACTTTTTACCGGTCGCACAGTGCGAGCCGCGTTAGATGCGATGATGGCTTTTGGGCGCCCATCAAAAGTGGAGTTGTTGGTATTGGTGGATAGAAAATTTACACGCGATCTGCCCGTGGCAGCCGACTACGTGGGCAAGGTTGTAGATACATTGGATACACAGCGGGTATTGGTGGAGTTAGAAGCACAAGGACATAAACAAAATAAAATCTGGTTGGCCAACACAAATTGAAGACATGCCACAATTAAGTCAACGCCACTTACTGGGAATCAAAAACCTTACCCGCGAAGACCTTGAATTGATTTTTGAAACAGCCGATAATTTTAAGCAAGTAATCAACCGCCCCATCAAAAAGGTTCCATCATTACGCGATGTAACTATCGCCAATATTTTTTTTGAAAACTCTACCCGAACCAGGCTCTCTTTTGAGCTTGCAGAAAAAAGATTGTCGGCCGATGTGGTGAATTTTTCGGCCTCCAACTCCTCCGTAAAAAAAGGAGAAACGTTGCTCGATACTGTTCATAATATTTTGGCGATGAAGGTAGATATGGTTGTGATGCGGCATGCCAGTGTGGGTGCACCTCATTTTTTATCGCGCCACATTAAAGCCAACATCATCAATGCAGGCGATGGCACACACGAACATCCCACACAAGCACTGTTAGATACCTTTTCGATACGCGAAAAGCTAGGCACAGTCAGCGGAAAAAAAATCGCGATTATTGGAGACATTTTACACTCACGGGTAGCCTTGTCAAATATTTTCGCCTTAAAGAAATTGGGTGCTGAGGTGATGGTGTGTGCACCGCCTACACTTCTTCCAAAATATATTATTTCGCTGGGTGTAAAGGTTGAGTTGGAAGTGCAAAAGGCACTAGCGTGGTGTGATGTTGCTAACGTGCTGCGCATTCAACTCGAACGCCAACAAATAAAGTATTTCCCATCGCTGCGCGAATACGGTCTGTATTATGGCATCAATAAAAAAATGCTAGACGAGTTAAAGAAAGATATCGTGCTCATGCACCCGGGGCCCATCAATAGGGGAGTAGAGTTAAGTAGCGATGCAGCCGATTCTCATCATTCCATCATACTCGACCAAGTTGAAAACGGTGTGGCTGTGCGCATGGCGGTATTGTATTTGTTGGCAGGCGCAACTAATTGATCGATAATACTTCAAAATAAGGTTATTCTAAGGAGGCTGTTGAACCACGCTGATTGCATTAATTCATAGAATTTCTGTACTCCAAGGGTGTCATGCCAACGTGTTGCTTAAACTTGCGTGTGAAGTGCTGGGGATACCTAAAGCCCAACTCGTAAGCAATTTCACTAACGGATTTATTCGGGGTCATTATTTTTTCCTTCGCTACATCAATCAACTTTAAATGAATATACTCAATCGCTGATTTTCCAGTTTCTTTTTTGATCAGGTCGCCAAAATAGTTTGCCGATAAATTTAACTGATCGGCACAGTAGGACACTGAAAGCAAACCCATTTCTTGAGGCTTTTCAGATCGAAAAAAATTGTTGAGTAGGTCTTCAAAGCGTTCCAACACACCTCGGTTGGCATGATTACGCGTGATGAATTGCCGATCGTAAAACCGAACGCAGTAGTTTAAAAACAATTCTATGTTTGATGCAATAAGTGTTTTACTGTGTTGATCAACCCCGTGTTCGAGTTCATATCGCACTTTTGAGAAACAGTCTAAAATAATTTGCCGCTCGCGCTCAGACAAATGAAGTGCCTCGTTGGTGGCGTAGGAAAAAAATGAATAGTGATTGATGTGGCATCCCAGCGAGGTGCCATGAATGAAATCTGGATGAAATACCAGTGCCAGCCCCTTCGGCTGATGATATTCTTCACCCGGTGAACCTACTACCTGCCCCGGAGCGATAAACAGGAGCGTGCCCTCTTGGTAGTCGTAGTTGCTGATGCCATATTTGAGATCGCCACATTTTATTTCCTTCAGAAATACAATATAAAAACCAAAGGACATTCGCCTGAGTTGCCGGGGTGCAGCTTTTGAAAGATCGACTACACTCACTAGTGGGTGCAGTGTTTCATTTTTGTTGAATGTATTGTATTGACAGACGGTATCAAATCGAATAACCTCTTGCATATCAAATTTCAAGTATTAAAAGTAAAGTTTCTCTGCTGTATTTTATTGGTTTCCGCCAATCATCTGTAAAATTGGTAGGTAAACCAGTAATCTGTATACATCCATTAAGTTATAAAACGACCTACTTGCACTGAATTATACAACCCACACAGGGTAAAATCGGCAACTTTTTTAAGATGAGCGTGAAATCCAAATATAAAATTTATCGTGCATGAGATTAATACCCACGGTTTTTTGTCTCTTTTTTTCAGAGATGCTTTTGGCACAGCGAAAAGACAGCACATTCTTTTTTCATACCGACCTAAGCATCACCAACAATGGATTTTCTATTGTACCAGCCTTTACACTTGGTGCGCCCGCAGCTTTTTTAGATATGCGTATGGGCAACAAACGCGTGACCTTCGAACCACAATTTCGGTTTGGTTTAGATGGCCGACCTTGGTCATTCATTTTTATTTATCGATACAAAGCCATCAGGAAGGCGAAATTTCAACTTACCGTTGGCGGCCATGTTCCTGGCATCAACTACATCACACGAACAGTAGACGTAAATGGAATTCAGGAGCCACTGTCGGTGGCAAGGCGTTTTCTAGCCTTCGAGGTATTTCCGACTTATAAAATTTCAAGCCACACTAGCGTAAGTATCTATTATTTACGTGGGCATGGTTTCCAAGAGCACGGACCACAAAACTCGAATTTTTTGTCACTACAGGGTAACTTCACCAGAATCAAATTTGGTGGTAAAAGCTATCTTAACATCAGTCCGCAAGTATTTTATTTGAAAGTAGATCAAGCCGATGGATACTATGCAAATGCTTCCACAACACTTGGCATTCAGGGCTTCCCCGTCAGTATTTTAGGAACTGTGAATAAGGCCATTCAGTCTTCCATAGCAGCCCGCGATTTTGATTGGAGCGTTAGTTTAGTGTACACGCTTGACAAGCTCTTTACACTAAAAAACTAATTTTTTGGTAGCCTCCCGAAAATGCCTGGGAGTCATCCTTTTTCTCTGTATAAATACGCGATTGAAGTAGGTCAGGCTTTCAAATCCGGTTTGGTAAGCAATTTCATTGATAGGCTTCTCGGACTCAATCAACTGTTCGCAGGCATTTCCAATTCGCAAATCGTTGACGTATTCACTC
>JBJTHA010000024.1:0-4366 GCA_046094265.1 Cytophagales bacterium | reverse complement strand
AATGGGTACTGAAAATGTCCGTCCCACTCAAACGAAGGCAATGGTATGATGGATTATTCTCAAATGTCCAAAATATAAACCTGCCACTAAGTCTGACCGGATAGTTCTACTGCAAAATCTGGGTTAAATCAGTTTGTGTCGTGTGTAGTCATTTGATTCACCGAATCCTGACAAAAGTCATTTTTACTGTGTAACACTTGTTACAATTTTGAATTTCGAGGTGTCGCACTTTTGCGTAAACAAGGAAACATGAAAATCGAACAATTGTACACGGGCTGCCTGGCAGAAGCTGCCTATTACATCGAAAGCGATGGCGAAGTTGCCATCATTGATCCTTTGCGAGAACCTGCCCCCTACCTTGCCAAAGCGAAGGCAAACGGTGCAAAAATCAAATATGTGTTGGAAACACATTTTCATGCCGACTTTGTCTCGGGGCACGTGGAATTAGCAAACAAAACCAACAGCACCATTGTCTTCGGACCGACCGCGCAACCCGGTTATCAATCACACGTTGCTAAAGACGGAGAAATTTTAGCACTGGGAAAAATAAAAATAAAAGTACTACACACACCAGGACATACGCTTGAATCGAGTTGTTTTTTACTATTGAACGAAAATGATAAGCCCCACGCTGTCTTCACAGGCGATACATTATTTATTGGAGACGTAGGCCGTCCCGACTTGGTGCAGAAAGTAAAAACTGATGTCACACCTCAATACTTGGGCGGTTTGTTATTCGACTCGTTGCGCAATAAGTTGATGACATTGCCTGATGACGTGATTGTTTACCCAGGCCACGGAGCCGGCAGCGCCTGCGGCAAAAAAATGGATAAGGAAACAGTCTCTACCATCGGCAAACAAAAAAAATTCAACTACGCGCTGCGAGTGGATATGGACAAGGAAGAGTTCGTTGCTGCTGTAACCGATGGGTTGGTAGAACCGCCACAATATTTTCCGGCCAATGTAATTATGAATGTAACTGGCCATGTGTCCAGTTTGGATGATGTGCTTCAAAAAGGATTACGTTCACTCACACCAAACGATTTTGTACAGATCGCTTCCGATAAAAAAACTCTGATACTAGATACGAGAAAAAAAGACGAGTTTGCTGCTGGCTTTATCCCAGGCTCCATTTTTATTGGTATTGACGATTCGTTTGCGCCTTGGGTGGGTACATTAATTCAAGATTTGACCACTCCAATCTTGTTGGTGACAGAGCCTGACCGTGAAGCAGAAGTGATCACCCGACTAGCAAGAGTGGGATATGACAATACAATCGGATACCTAGACGGTGGGGTTGACAACTGGAAAAAATCTGGTTTCCCAACCGAAACCTTGGAAGAGGTGACAGCCGAAGAATTTGCTTTGATTTGTAACTCCACTACGTTACTTGTTGATGCTAGAAGGAAAAGTGAATATGAAACAGAGCACTTGAACAGAGCACAAAACTTACCGCTTGACTTCATTCACAAAAACAAATCAGCAATCTGTCAACACAAAAAATACTTTATACACTGCGCGGGTGGCTATCGCTCCGTCATCATGGCTTCGTTTCTAAAATCGTGGGGGTATAAAAACATTGTCAACATTAAGGGCGGTTATCAAGCGTTAAGCAAAACCAAGTTGGAGCGAACGGAAAAACAGTTGGTGAATACAGAACTTTAGGCGAACGCGCGCGCAAGCGAGTACAAGCTCATTGCGCACATTACAACTACCAATCCACTCCTTTGCAACGATAAAGGATGCCGCCAAGTGCCAATGATGTCAGGGTTTCGAGAGACAATTAAAACGATTACCAGTGCCACAGACTGAAGGTAGAATTATCGACTCGAAGAATAGCCAGGTGAAAAAAAGGTTTATCATCTCAGTGATTTGAAGTTTCTAGATGACTGCTCGCATTGACGTATACATTAGAGTGTATGAAGAACCACTGGAAACACTTGATTGCTGGACTCGAAAATCATCAATGATTTTATGCTAAAAGAGCCAAACCAATCAATCTCCTCGGCAAAAGGTAGGTAAATGAAGTCTAATAATTTTGGTTGGCGTACATCTTTTGCTTGTATGCAGCGCGAATGACTTCGCTTCTTCTCTTTACGGATGGCTTAGTAAAGGCAGTTCTGGCGCGTAGATTCTTCAACATTCCAGTTTTTTCGAACTTTTTCTTAAAGCGTTTCAGGGCTTTATCAATGGATTCGTTTTCTTTGATTGTAACGATTAGCATCTGTTTTTCTGTTTGGGCTGCAAATATATCCGTTTTTCGAACAAATCAGCAAGATTATTTCAAAATCGACCTTGAAATTACCAGTTTTTGTATCTCAGATGTACCCTCACCTATCGTGCAAAGCTTAGCGTCTCTGTAGTATTTTTCGGCAGGGAAGTCTTTGGTGTAACCATAACCACCAAAAATCTGCACCCCATCATTGGCAACTTCCACAGCAATTTCTGAGGCATATAATTTGGCCATTGCCGATTCGAGGTTAACGTCACTGCCTTTATTCTTTAAGTCTGCCGCTCTGTAGGTCAATAACTTGGCAGCCTCTATTTTGGTAGCCATTTCGGCCAGTTTGAATGAAATACCTTGGAAGTTCGCTATCGGTTGGTTGAACTGGTGTCGCTCCTTCGAATACTTTAAGGCCGCCAAATAGGCACCCTCGGCTATGCCCAAGCTCAACGCAGCAATTGATATTCTGCCACCATCTAAAACCTTTAACGACTGTACAAAACCCTCGCCCTCTTTACCTAGCATCTGACTCCGGTGTACGCGGCAGTCGGAAAATATCATTTCTGCGGTTTCTGACGCGCGCATTCCCAGCTTGTTTTCTTTCTTTCCTGCGCTAAAGCCTTCAGTTCCCCGTTCAATGATGAAGGCTGACATGCCATGCGAATCACCCACCGCACCTGTCCGAGCAACGACAACTGCAACCTGACCGGATTTTCCGTGTGTAATGAAGTTCTTTGCGCCATTGATAACGTAATCATCACCGTCCTTCACTGCTATTGTGCGCATATTACCAGCGTCTGATCCGGTATTGGGTTCTGTAAGCCCCCAGGCACCTAACCATTCCGCTGTTGCAAGTTTTGGTAAGTACTTTTGCTTTTGCGCCTCGCTACCAAATTGCAGAATGTGCCCCGTGCACAGAGAATTGTGAGCCGCCATCGACAGTCCGATAGAACCATCTATTTTAGCCAATTCAGCAATTGCAGTCACGTACTCAAGGTAGCCGAAGCCTGACCCTCCGTATTCTGGGGGAACCAATACGCCCATTAAGCCTAAGCCGCCCAGTTTTTGAAAAAGCTCGATCGGAAAATACTGATTTTCATCCCATTCCATAATTTTAGGACGGATTTCGCGGTTACCAAAGTCGCGAATCATTTGCTCAATCATTTTCTGGTTTTCCGACTCCAAAAAGTGAATGCTCGTTTGTTTTTCTGCCAGTGTTTCCATATTTCAGCAAATAAGAACTTCCGAAAAATTACAAAATTACGAAAATCGATGCTCCCTGCAAACGAGTGTTAGTTTGTTTTTGTTGCCCAGTCATTTGAATTGGTTTAGTGTGTTTTGCAGTTCAATTCATTGAAATGGTTTATTTTTGCTGGCCTCAAAAATATATGACCTTATTGTAAAATGGAGATTGCAGTTATTGGAACCGGTTATGTTGGACTCGTTACAGGTACTTGTTTTGCTGAAACTGGCAACAACGTTGTTTGCGTTGATATTGACAAATCAAAGGTCGAGAGGCTAAGTAGCGGCAAAATAACCATTTACGAACCTGGTCTAGAATTACTTTTCGAAAGAAACCTGCGCCAGGGCAGGCTCTCCTTCACAACTAATTTGGCGGAAGGAATAAAAGATGCAAAAGTGATTTTTTTAGCGCTGCCGACCCCTCCGGGCGAAGATGGTTCTGCGGATTTGAAATACATACTAGGAGTAGCAGAAGAATTGGGTCCTTTGCTGAAAGAATACACTGTTATTGTAGATAAAAGTACGGTGCCTGTGGGCACGGCCGATAAAGTGCGCACAAAAATTTCGCTGAAGGCAAAAACCACATTTGATGTTGTTTCCAACCCAGAATTTTTACGCGAAGGTGTAGCCGTTGAAGATTTCATGAAGCCCGAACGCGTGGTAATTGGCACCAATTCTCTGCGTGCCCGAAAGGTGATGGAAACCTTATACTCTCCGTTTGTCCGTCAAGGCAATCCGTTGGTATTTATGGATGAACGGTCAGCCGAACTAACTAAATATGCTGCCAATTCGTTTTTGGCTACAAAAATATCCTTCATGAATGAAATAGCGAATTTATGCGAATTGGTGGGCGCAGATGTTGATTCCGTTCGCAAAGGCATCGGCACGGATAGTCGCATT
>JBJTHA010000023.1:0-5432 GCA_046094265.1 Cytophagales bacterium | reverse complement strand
CTATGAATTACCGAACGTCTTCACCCCCAATGGCGATAAGTGCAACGATGTATTCAGTGCGTTCAGTGTACGCAATATCCAAGAAGGAAACAAAACCGAATGCGGCAGCCTCACCAATGACCAAATAGCTGACCTGCAAAGGCGCTGTGCGCGTTTCGTGCAAAAAGTGGTATTCACTGTGTACAACCGTTGGGGAGGAATAGTTTATACGTATGTATCAGAAGGTGAAAAGACAATTTACATCAATTGGGACGGCCGCGATAATAATAAAATAGAATTGTCGGCAGGCACTTATTATTATCAGGCGCAAGTGACATTCAACGTAGTCGATCCCTCCAACGCAAACAAATCAATTAAGGGATGGGTACAAATCGTCCGATAAAGCCAGTAATATTTTTTGATGGGGTTTGTAACTTGTGCAATCAATCTGTGCTGTTCGTCATCAAAAGGGATAAAAAAGCAAAATTCAATTTTGCGCCCTTGCAATCGGCCTGTTCTATGCACTATTTGCAGAACCTTGATGCTACCGCAAGCGAACTAAACACTATTATGCTACTAAAAAACGGGAGAATTTATAAGAAGAGCCGGGCTGTTTTGGAAATCGCCAAGGGGCTTGCCGCGGCATGGCCTCTGTTATTTGCCTTGGTGGTGATACCCGCTCCTGTACGTGATGTGGTGTATGATTGGGTGGCACGCCACCGTTACATCTGGTTTGGAAAAAAGCATGAATGCATGATACCCAATCTGGAGTTAAAAGAGAGGTTTATTGCTTAGTTTCGAATGTGCTTTAGGCACTTCACTCGGCAATTTGAACCGGCCAAGAAAATCATAAAACCAGTGCGTTACGGGCGGCAGCATTGGCCATGGTCTTCTTGAGGAAGAGGGAAAAAAACCGGCAAGCAGTGGGCTAACCTTATAACTCCGTATTTTTACTTATTATCGTATAAACCTTGAATGATGCATTCTGAATTTACCTGCATGGCCGTGTACCTGCATTGCTTTGCAAGGTTCCTTAAGGCTACTGGCAAAGTGGAAAAAAGTAAAATTTTGTTGACATAAAGATGAGAATACTTGTTGTAGAAGACGAACAAAAGATGGCTGCGGTTATCAAACGCATCCTTAACGAAAACGGCTATATTGTTGATGTGGCCACTAATGGCAAAGAAGGCGAACAGAAAGTAGCAGACGAGCAATATGATTTACTGATTGTTGATGTGATGCTGCCCGGTCAAAGCGGACTGGAACTTTGCAAAAAAGTGCGCGCCTCCAACGCACGAGTACCTATTTTGGTGCTGTCAGCACTGGATGCAACAGACGACACCGTGAATGGCTTGGAGGCGGGAGCTGACGACTACATGTCGAAACCATTTGAATCCGTAGAGTTAATCGCACGCATCCGTGCGCTGATGCGTAGAGGTAGCGACTTAAAGCAAACCTCATTGTTGCAATGCAGCGATTTGGAACTGGATTTAACAGGGCGCATAGCAAGGCGCAATGGTAACGTGATACAACTTACTTTAAAAGAGTTTACGTTGTTGGAATACTTAATGCGTAACAAGGGACGCGTACTAACTAGGTCGCAAATTTCTGAACGCGCTTGGGAACGCCCGTATGATTTAAACGACAACAACGTAGATGTGTACATTAATATGCTGCGCAAAAAAGTAGATAAAGGCTACGATAAGCATCTTATTCAAACGGTGGTGGGCATGGGTTATGTGATTCGCGAACCGTATGCTTAAGTCCATAAGCCTCAAATCAAAAGTAGCCACCGTTTTTTCACTCATCGTTACTTTATTGTTGGGTGTATTTGCTCTTTTTATTTACTTGTTCTTTAAGGATACACAACAAAACATTTTTAGCGAGCGCCTACTGGAACGCGCACATACCACTGCCAATTTGATTTTAGAAAAAGACGAACTTGACTCGCTCTCGTTTCAAAATCAGGCAATAAACCTAGCGTTTAATTCCGGCATTCCCCATGAGGTAATTGAAGTTTACGATGAGCGCAATCAACGCGTGTTTACCAAGCCATTGAACCTGCACACAAAACCTAAATCAATCGAGCAATTAAACCGCATTAGAAAGGCCAAACACGTGGAACGGATAGACGGCCAACTACAAAGCTTTGCCGAGGTACATCGCGATAACCAGGGAAGTTTTATTATAATTATCGAAGCACCCGATACGATTGGCTTGCGCAAAGAGCAAAGTCTTCGCTACATTCTGGCCTTTGGACTGTTACTGGCTTTTTTGGTTACCGTGGCGATAGGCTGGTTTTTTGCACAACGTCTTATTAAGCCGTTTAGCCGTATCATCAGCGAAACGCAGCGCATTACAGAGCATAATTTGGCCAACCGATTAACAATCACCAACGAGTCGGTTGAGATTCAACAACTTGTATATAACATCAACGATTTGCTTTCCAGATTAGAGCAATCGTTTCAGGCGCAAAAGGTGTTTATCGCCAATGTGTCGCATGAAATACGCACACCGCTGTCGATAATCTTGGGCGAGTTGGAAATTGCATCGCTAGAAAAAGATGAATCCGCACGGCAGGCACAACTGTGGTCGTTCCGCGAAGAGGTGAGGCGCCTCGTGCGGCTGAGCGAGCAACTATTGTGGCTTGCCCACACCGCGCGTGACCGCCAAGATATTTATTTTTCTGACGTGCGCATGGATGAAGTAGTGTTTGAAGCAATGCAATCCATTGGACGCATACGTGCCGAAAACCGCAAAGTAAATGTGAACTATGAGAAAGACCCGACAGACGACTCGCTATTAATGGTGACCGGCAACAACGATTTGCTGCGCGCACTGTTTATCAACCTAATTGAAAACGGGCTTAAGTACAGCCCTGAAAATACAGAAGTAAATGTAAACATAGGCTTTGGTGATAACGAGGTTACGGTAAAGGTCATCAACGAAGGCGCAGGCATTCCTTTATCTGAGCAACCTAAAATATTCAAGCCATTTTATCGCAGCACACCTACCAAAAATCAAGTGGCAGGCCACGGCATTGGGCTTTACCTTTGCAAGCAAATTGCGTTGGTGCACAATGCCACTTTAGATTTACAATCAGAGCCCGGCAAAGGCGCGGTGGTGGAATTGAGGTTTAGGAGGGCTTGATTATTCACGTAAGCGAATTCGCGTCTTGCGTTTATCCACCGTAATGATTGCCGAGTTCAAAAGTTCGTTTTGGTACTTCTCCAGAATGGATTTACAGACGCTACCAAGTTCTACAACAGAATGGTCAACTACCCTCACGATGCCCTTATGAGGTTCCCCGCGAAAAACAGCCAGTTCACCAAAATCCTTATCAAGAGTGATTAAGATGCGACTCTGTTGATTCGCCATTCGAATAATCTGTAAATCTCCTGGGTCTTTTGCGAAATCTCCAACCCAAACAACATCATACCCGACTGATTTTAGATCGTGTGAAACTCCTGACCAAACACAGTTGTCAAGGAGTATTCCCACTGTATTCATGCCGCATTGAACTCAACCCGTTCATGGCTAACTAGCTTATGCGCATACAGCAAGCAAGCCTGAATATCTTGTGGCTCCAGCCAATCGTAACCCTTTAAAATCTGCTCAGCAGTATCTCCGGCTGCCAACATGCCGAGCACATGCTCCACTGCCAATCGCTTGTTTCGGATAATTGGTTTGCCTCCAAAAATCTCTGGATTGATGGTAATTCGAGAAATCAGGTTTGTGTTTTCCATAAA
The DNA here is from genome assembly GCA_046094265.1 of Cytophagales bacterium. Lineage (GTDB taxonomy): Bacteria > Bacteroidota > Bacteroidia > Cytophagales > Cyclobacteriaceae > ELB16-189. The sequence goes on along the minus strand of JBJTHA010000023.1, from coordinate 1,704 downwards.
ACAAAGTTACACTTTTTGATGCTTTTTCTCTGATGCTCCTAAATATACAGTTACCGAGTTGGATTTTTCCGTCTAAAAATAGTATTCACTTTGACCAGATTATCAATCGTAAACTTGCATTATGTTGTTCGCCCAAAGTTTCCTCGCAAATTCTCTGAACTCAACGGGCGCGTCTGTAAATGCTTTATCAAATGAATACTCCCCTCCTTGAGTTCCTCCCGAAACGCTAAGTTTCGTGCGACCTCTCATCGCAAATTTTTTTGTCCCTTCATACATAATGACCTTCATTGCGCTGGGACTTACGTCTCCATGGCATGAAATTCTGTACATTACCCAAATTTCGGCAACCGAATCATTGTTCAAATCAGTGAGGGAAAGGGTATTGTTAACAAACTTAGTCTCCAAGTCGAGGTCGCATGCTTTAATATAATCGTAAACCTTCCATATAAGTTTTACAGAATCATTTGTCACTAAAAAATGATAGGCAAACAGTTCAGCGTCTTGTCCCTCTGCTGGGCCAGATGTCGGGAATTTTCCTGTCTCCGTTGTGATGAGAATGTTGTCTCCCAATTTATCCGTCCATTTTATTGCCTCCTTTACTCGACCCTTATATTTAATAGTCTTCGGAATTTGTGAAATCAAGAGTTTTGAGAGTTTAACTTCAGTTTGCCCCGATGAAGAATTTGCGGACAAAAGAATTAGAACCAATACTGTGATTTTTATACTCATTTCTATCAAGTTGCACTAAAACGCCTCCCAGTGAGCGGGTCCTTGACCTTAAACATAGTGGAATTCACAAATCAAATCTAGCTAATTCCTCACCACCGCCTTGCCAATCACTTTTCTATTCATCAAATCGCGCAGGGCTTGGGCACTTTGCTCCAGTGGATACACATGGTGAATGTGCTGCTTAATTTTTCCTGTCAGCATCCACTCCATCAGCTGTTGAATGTTCTGTTTATTTTGGTGCGGTTCGCGCTCCGAAAAACTTCCCCAAAAAACGCCCATGATCGAAGCGCCTTTCAGCAGCGGCAGGTTGGCGGGCAGTTGCTGAATTTCGCCCGAGGCAAAACCGACCACCAAGCACCTGCCCTTCCACGCGATGGAACGAAATGCAGGCTCGGCCAACTTTCCGCCCACCGGGTCAAACACTACATCCACACCTGTATCATTTGTAATTTCTTTCAAACGCGCACGCAAGTCTTCTTTGTTATAATCAATCAGATCGTCCGCTCCTTTTTCGCGGCATGCCGATAATTTTTCAGCAGAAGATGCAGCGGCAATCACCCGTGCGCCCATCAATTTTCCCAACTCCACCGCTGCCAAGCCCACGCCACCCGCTGCACCCAACACCAACAGAGTTTCGTTGGGTTGCAGTTGCGCGCGGTCCTTCAAGGCATGGTAAGCTGTGCCGTAGGTGTACAAAGTAGTAGCACCTTGCACGGGGGTGATGGCGGGCGAAATTTTGAAAACACGATTGGCGGTCACTGCCACTTTTTCAGCAAAGCCTCCCCATCCGCACAAGGCCACCACACGATCACCCGGTTTTACATGTTTTACTGTGTCACCCACTTTTTCAATGACCCCGCATACTTCGCCCCCGGGCGAGAAAGGGAGCTCTGGCTTAAACTGATATTTGTTTTGGATAATCAAAACATCGGGAAAGTTGACACCACAGGCTTCTACTTGTATCAGCACTTGGTT
>JBJTHA010000022.1:0-6951 GCA_046094265.1 Cytophagales bacterium | reverse complement strand
ATAATATGCAGCTGCAAACCCAATTGCACCGCCTGTGGCCATCATGATCACCGTGGGCAAAACCTTCGACTTGTTCTTTTGAGCCATAAAATGTTTTTGCTGTTAGTATCGCAATTGGCCTAACGATTACAACACTTGCGTGCAAATTTTTTATCAGATGGGGTAACTTCATTTTTATTTCATCCCAAGCAAAAACCGTGTTGCCTTAAACGGACGTATCAAAACAAAGTAAATCAATAGGCAACTGAGCAGCGTTAGCAAGCAAATTGCCCCATACTTGTCGGCAATGCTCCACGGTAGTTGCACAATATAATAGCCAATGGCGATGATCACAGTTTGGTGCAGAATATAAAATGGATACAAAAATTGACTGAGATGTTTTAACCAGCGGTTTGGTTTATTCAAGTAATGTTGGCCGTACGCAATAATGGTAATCACGGTGAACCAGCTCACAAAATAGGTTATCGTCCCACGGCAAAGTGTATCAAAAATGCAGGATCAATCAAAAAGGCAAGTGACTCAGAATAGTCTACGAGCCACAGCACGTTAACAATAAAGGATGTGTAGCACAAAATAATTTAGAGTGAACACGTGGCAATGGCGAGCATCGTCAACCCTAGAAAAAATTTGCCTTCACTTTTCTGTTCTCCTTCGAGAAGAAAAATAAGCACAGAAACACCGCCTGCACAATGCCAAGAAAAATAAAGATCGAATACAAATCAACTTTGTGTATCATACGTTGCACAGTAACACTGCAAAGTAATATATTTGAGATATGCACGCACAAATTTCGAAAGCAATATTATCAGATGCTGCCGCCATCAATCAATTGGTCAACTCGGCCTATCGTGGCGAGGGCTCCAAGCAAGGCTGGACTACCGAAGCTGATCTATTGGACGGCACCCGCATTGATGAAGAAGCAGTAAAAGAGTTGATCAGCCGACCCGGCACTACCATCTTGAGGTATGTCGAAAACGAACAATTGCTGGGCTGCGTTGAACTGCGTCAGGAAAAAGGCAAGTTGTACTTGGGCATGTTATCAGTCGCGCCCAATACACAGGGCAAGGGCATCGGCAAAAAGTTGCTACTAGCGGGCGAAGAACATGCCAAATCTGTTGGCATTCGTATTATGATGATGACTGTGATTTCGGTACGAAAGGAATTGATTGATTGGTACGTTCGCCATGGTTATCAGCTCACTGGCGAACGTAAACCCTTTGTAGTGCCCGACACGAGGTGGGGAATTCCAAAACAAACATTGGAGTTTGTGGTGCTTGAAAAGCACCTCACGTGAGCATTATTTACCAATTCATCGCTAACGATTTTTCTTCAATCAAGGAACACCAAATGCTCCACACCAATCGCCTCCTTCAATCCACCTCGCCTTACCTACTGCAACATGCGCACAACCCAGTAGATTGGTACGAGTGGGGCCGCGAAGCACTAGAAAAAGCGGTGCGTGAAGACAAGCCTATACTGCTCAGCATCGGCTATTCATCCTGCCACTGGTGCCACGTAATGGCGCACCAAAGCTTTGAAGATGAGGACATCGCCAGCATTATGAACGAGCATTTCGTGTGCATTAAGCTAGATCGTGAAGAACGCCCCGATATTGACCACATTTACATGGAAGCGGTGCAGGCTATGGGACAAAATGGAGGTTGGCCACTAAATGTTTTTCTAACACCTCATCAAAAACCCTTTTTTGGTGGTACGTACTTTCCGCCCAAAAATTGGGCACAGCTGCTGATCCAAATCAGTAAAGCCTTCAAAGACAAACGGGCAGAAATTGAAAAGTCTGCCAACGAATTGGGCACTCACCTCAATGTAAGCGACCTACATCGGTTTCAACAAGCAACCAGCACCGTACAGTCGTCTATGGTAGAGAAAATTTTTGCGGAACTTGAAAAGCGTTTTGATTTTACTTGGGGAGGTATTGACAAAGCACCCAAATTCATTATGCCCTCCACTTGGCTGTTACTTATGCGCTACATCGAAATGAAAAAAAGTGTCAAAGCCATCGACATGCTTCAACTCACACTCAAGCGTATCGCACAAGGCGGCATCTACGATCAATTGGGTGGTGGTTTTGCACGATACTCCGTAGATGGAGAGTGGTTTGCCCCTCACTTCGAAAAAATGTTGTACGACAATGGCCAATTGCTCTCGCTTTACGCGGAAGCATATCAGCTCACGAAAGATACCGAATACAAAACAGTGATTTATCAAACTGTGGCTTGGCTTACGCGTGAAATGATGCATCCGAGCGGTGCGTTTTATTCCGCCTTAGATGCCGATAGCGAGGGCGAAGAAGGAAGGTTTTATACGTGGACGTGGGACGAGCTGCAGCAAGCACTGGGCGATGACATGGACACGGCAGTTGAGTTTTATCAACTTGAGGAGACTGGTAATTGGGAACACGGTAAGAACATTTTAATACGATCAGGCGCCTCGGTTGCTGAAGCCACTATGGTCAATCGTATTCATACCATCAATCGGAAATTAGTTGCCTACCGCGGGCAGAAACCGAGGCCAGGGCTGGATGATAAGGTATTGCTGAGTTGGAATACAATCACTATTTGCGGCCTCATCGACTGCTACCGGGCCTTTGGCGACAATCAATTTTTATTGCTAGCGCAAAATGCTCTCACGTTCATTGAGCAAAAAATGATGAAGGGTAACTTGCTCTACCGCTCATTCAAAAACAAACACTCCAACACCACTGGCTTTTTGGATGACTACGCGTACCTGATCCAAGCATACACACAATTGTACCAAGTTACCTTTGATGAACGTTTGTTGCAGCAAGCTGAAAAGCTCACCCAACAAACACTCGCTGAATTTTTTGATACCCAGGAAGGGTTTTTCTATTACACGGCACAATCGGCTGAGTCGTTGATAGCACGAAAAAAGGAAGTGTTTGACAATGTCATACCCTCGTCCAACTCCGTCATGGCGCGCAATCTCTACCACTTGGGTACGCTATTAGTCAATGAGGAGTGGAAAGAGATGGCGCGTAATATGGTAAACAAACTCAGTCATTTGATTGAAACAGAACCCGTGTATATGTCGCATTGGGCTGTATTGGCTTTTGAAATGATGAACGAACTGGCAGAGGTAGTGGTGGTCGGACCGGATGCATTGCAATTGCGTTACGAACTACACAAGCATTATCTCCCTTTCTGTGTTACCCTAGGAGCCAATGAGCCAAGCCGTTTAGCCTTGCTTGCGAACAGAGGGTTTAATACCAACACGATTTATGTATGCCGCAATCAAACGTGTCAATTGCCGGTGCATACTCTTCAAGAAGCATTGCAGCAAATTCGGCCGAGATGAAATTTGTTATAATCATATTGTGAACAAAAGAATAAATTGTATCATTTAAAACGATGAACCGATTAATACCATTTATCACGTTGTGTGCATTGTTACTTTTCCACTGTAAACCAACGCAGCGACCCAAATCATTTACTGAAAAAGCGGATTCGCTCCTGCAAACCATTCCCGATTTCAGTGGCGTTGTATTGGTGGCGAAAAAAGGAAAGTCGGTTTACCACCGAGCATTCGGCTATCGCAACTTCGAAACCAAAGAAGCCAACGACACTACTACTATTTTTGAGTTGGCCTCGGTTTCTAAACAGTTTACTGCAGCCATTATTCAACTGCTACAACAAGAAGGTGCGCTTGCTTATGATGATCCCATAGAAAAATATTTACCGCGTGTTCCCTATCCCGGCATTACCCTTCGGCACTTGCTCAACCACACCTCTGGCTTGCCCGATTATCAAGCCATCATGGATCAGCATTGGGACAAATCGAAAGTGGCTGATAACAGCGACATCATCGAATACCTGATCCGCTACCATCCGCCTAAGCAGTTTGAACCCGGTGAAAAATATGAATACAGCAACACAGGTTATGTACTGCTAGCCAGCATTGCAGAGAAAGCCAGCGGTCGTGATTTTATTGCGATGTGCCAAGCTTCCATTTTTACCCCGTTGCTCATGACGTACACCAACATCCGCACGTTCAACGAAAAAAAATCCATCATCAATTTTGCTTGGGGGCATATGTATGTATCGGAAAAGCAGCGTTACGTTCGGGCCGACTCTTTCCCTTCTTCCAACTACACCATTTGGTTGGGCAACCGCAAAGGACCGGGCAGAGTCAGTTCCACCACTTCCGATTTGCTTCGTTGGGACCAGGCGCTGTACTCCGAGCGAATCCTCACCAACCGTTCTAAGCGGGAGGCATTTGCACCTTCCAAATTGAAAAATGATTCCATTTCAAATTATGGATTTGGGTGGGATCTAACGATTGACCCAAAATTAGGCAGGGTAGTTTCGCACAATGGCGATAATCCCGGATACAAGACCATTATCGTTCGCTTCGTTGATCACAACAAGACAATCATTGTTTTGAACAACAATGCCCACGCAAAGTTCAACGAACTTGTAAAGGCACTCACCTCTATTCTATCTAATGAAAATGAGATTTAAGGTTGCCAGCATTTTATTGGAGAAAGAGGCGGTACTTGCCATGCGAAAGAAAATATTTGTGGAAGAGCAGGGTATTCCAGCTACTCTGGACGATGATGGAAAAGATGAAAACAGCATTCATTTGATGGCCATCAACGATGACGGTGCGTTGGTCGCCAGTGGCCGATTAACCATAACACAGTCAAAAGGTGTGTTATCCCGAATAGCAGTAGTGAAAGACTACAGAGGGCATTCGTTGGGAAAACAAATCGTGATTCGACTAGAAGCGATTGCACGAGAGAACCACATAAGTTACCTGAGTTTAAGTCCACATGCGTACCTGGAAAAATTCTATGCTGGGCTGGGCTACACCACCGAAGCAGACGGAATGCGCGAGGTGGGTAAATATACCTTACTCACCATGTCAAAACAGCTTCATTGATGGAGCTTGTGCCAAGCGGCAATCCGCAACGATACGTTTTCGCGAATGTTCATGTAAAACAAATTCATGTCTGCACGGTGCCAGTTGGTGTTCTTCACTAATTTGGCGCCAGTCACGTTCGGCCGATGTATCCACAAGATACCATCTTGATTTTGTGCATCTGTCATTTGCGGAGCAAATGTAAAGTGATAGCCCACCCCGCCCGTGTTTAACTCTTTTGGAGCCAACTCTTTACTTGAATTCCAAAGCAAAGGATTAGTGGATTGTGATCCCTTGTAATAATCGTTGTAGCGGTCCGGATAAAAATCACGGCCAAACGTACACCAACTGGCCCACACACCTACTTCGTCTGGTTTTTCCGTTGGAAAAATAGTGGTAAATGCTTTTGGCGAAACCGCACGACCAACTAAATACGCCACCACTAGTTGCTTTTGCAGTTCTTTGCCATCGAAAAAATCTTTTAACAATCGCTCAGCGTGCACAGTTCCTTGGCTATGCGATGCAATCACGATCGGTCGCCCTTGATTGTAGTAACGGAGATAATATTCAAAAGCTGCGCGCACATCTTCATAGGCTATGTTCAGTGCTTGCTTAGCATCGTCCTGACGAGTGGTGACAAATGCGTGGTAATGTGCTTGGCGGTAATAAGGGGCATACACTCGGCAACTGCCATTGAAGATCGAAGCTTGGTTCAGGATGGTGCTCTCCTGTGTTTTTTTATTGAGCATTGCATCGTTTACGTCTGCATTCCAACTAAATTGATTGGTAGGTTTATAGGTGAAAGTGGTGGGATGAACAAAAAACACATCCGCAGTTGCCTGTGCTTGTTGGTCTTTCAAATTTGATTTGTGCGGAACGCTATCCGCTGCATCCTTCTTGTCGGGCAGCGATGCCCAATGTGCGCGATTACCGTACACAGGAGCGGGTGGCTTAATGCTCCGCGAAAAGTCAGATTGAATTTGAAAGTAATTGGATTGGCACGCAAAAAATAGTGTAAACAGTGCTATGTTAAGAATGCGCGGCATAAAATCAATTTATTCTTAAAATTAATTTTATTTTTGAACAACCACAGCATGATGCCACATCGACTTACCCTTACTGAAATCGAAAACGCCTATCGCATCATTGACCCAGTGTTTTTAAACACACCGCAATATGAATGTGAACAACTCAGCGAAATGCTCGGTTGTCAATTGGTGTTGAAGATTGAAACCCTGAATCCCATTCGCTCTTTTAAAGGGCGTGGTGCCGATTGGTTGTTACATCAATCCACCGCTCCGCACCTCATCTGCGCCAGCGCTGGTAATTTTGGACAAGCTATTGCCTACTCGTGCCGAAAGAAAAGGATTAAATGCACGGTATATGCCAGTAACCACGCGAATCCATTAAAGGTGGAACGTATGCGGGGCTTTGGCGCAGAGGTGATTTTGTTTGGCGATGACTTTGACACTGCCAAGCAGGAAGCAAAGCGTGTGGCGAGAGAAAAAAATATCCGGTTTGTGGAAGACAGCAATGACATTGAAACATTGGCGGGTGCAGGTACGATGGCTTTGGAACTTCTGGGGCTACACCATCCGCTGGATGCGTTACTGATACCACTGGGCAATGGCGCCATGCTGAATGGCATTGCTCGCGTGATGAAAGAACGAAGCCCCTATTTAAAAATCGTTGCGGTGCAGGCAGCGGGCGCACCTGCAATGATAGAATCGTGGCAGCACAAAAAAGTAGTAATACACGAAAGGACAAACACCATAGCCGATGGCATTGCCGTGCGGGTGCCAGTGGCGCAAGCCCTGACCGACATGCAAGGATTGGTGGACGATGCTTACTTAGTAAAGGAAGAAACTATCCTCCAAGCGATGAAGATTTTACACGCACAAGCAGGTGTAGTGAGCGAACCCTCTGGTGCCGTGGGCATTGCAGCCATACTGGAAAACCAGCCACTTTTTGCAGGTAAAAGAGTAGGTGCCATAATCTGCGGAAGCAATTTGACGGAGGAGCAGATCAAGAATTGGTTATAGACTGAGTTAG
>JBJTHA010000021.1:0-4014 GCA_046094265.1 Cytophagales bacterium | reverse complement strand
TGCCTAGAATAACGAGCCCGATTGGCTGTTGGAATGGCGTCTTAAGGCTTTTCGGCTCTGGCAAAAAATGGTAGAGCCCAAATGGCCCAACGTACACTACCCTGCCATCAACTACCAAGACATTATTTACTATTCGGCTCCCAAGAAAAAGAAAGAATTAACCGACCTCAATGATGTAGATCCCGAGTTGATTAAGACATTTGAAAAACTCGGCATTTCGCTAACCGAACAAAAACGCCTAACGGGCGTGGCCGTAGATGCCGTGATTGATAGTGTATCGGTCGCCACAACATTTAAAGATAAGTTGGCAGAGTTGGGGATTGTTTTCTGCTCCTTTAGCGAGGCGGTGAAAGAGCACCCTGAGTTAATCAAGAAATATTTGGGCTCTGTTGTGCCCATGAACGATAACTACTTCGCGGCTTTGAACTCTGCCGTGTTTAGCGATGGTTCGTTCTGCTACATACCCAAAGGCGTGCGCTGCCCCATGGAGTTGAGCACTTACTTCCGCATCAACGCAGCCAACACCGGGCAATTTGAGCGCACATTGATTGTAGCAGATGAAGGCTCTTATGTAAGTTACCTGGAAGGTTGCACTGCGCCCATGCGCGATGAAAACCAATTACACGCGGCTGTGGTAGAGTTGTACGCGATGAAGGATGCCGAAATCAAATACTCTACCGTTCAAAACTGGTACCCCGGAGACAAAGAAGGCAAAGGCGGCATCTACAATTTTGTTACAAAGCGCGGCCTGTGCTTTGGCGATCATTCAAAAATATCATGGACGCAAGTGGAGACGGGTTCTGCCATCACTTGGAAGTATCCGTCATGCGTACTAAAAGGCGATTACTCGATGGGTGAGTTTTATTCGGTGGCAGTCACGAACAACTATCAGCAAGCTGATACGGGCACTAAAATGATTCACATTGGTAAAAACACCAAGTCGCGGATCGTGTCAAAAGGAATTTCTGCCGGTAAGTCGCAAAACAGCTACCGTGGACAAGTGCATGTGATGAAGCGCGCTACTAACGCGCGTAACTTTTCGCAGTGCGATTCTTTGTTGATGGGCGACCAATGTGGGGCGCACACTTTCCCGTACATAGACGTGGAAAATCAGACCGCGCGCATTGAGCATGAGGCAACTACATCTAAGATTGGCGAAGACCAAATCTTTTATTGCTTGCAACGCGGCATTGATGAAGAAGCAGCAGTAGCTTTGATTGTAAACGGCTACGCAAAAGAAGTTTTGAATCAGTTGCCGATGGAATTTGCGGTAGAGGCGCAGAAGCTTTTGGCGTTAACGCTTGAAGGAAGTGTTGGATAAATTGATCACAGATTACAGATTTCAAATCACTGATTTAAGATTATAGATTATTGTGGCCAAGATTAATTCATTTGAAGATTTAGAAGTGTGGCAGAAGGCTCGTGAGTTTTCCTTGGTTATTCACAAAGCGACTAGCGAAGGTGCGCTGACTAAAGACTATTCGCTTAAGGACCAAATCAATCGTTCGAGCGGCTCTATCATGGACAACATTGCAGAAGGTTTTGAAAGGGGCGGGAAAAAGGAATTCATTCAGTTTCTTTTTGTTGCTAAAGGTTCCTGCGGTGAAACACGTTCTCAGCTATATCGTGCGCTCGATAAAAAATACATTACTCAAGAAGAATTTGAAGAACTTAAGAGCATAGCTTTAAATATCTCTAAGCAATTGGCTGGATTTATTAGTTACCTAAAGAACTCTGAAATCAAAGGTCAAAAGTATATGAATGAACCAGAAATGTTTTACGGAACCTCTAATCTTTAATCTGTAACCTAAAATCTGTAATCCGAAATTTGTAATCTGAAATCTCATGCTCTCAATAAAACAATTAACGGCAACTATCGAAGGCAAACAAATATTGAACGGCATTGACTTGCAAGTGAATGCGGGTGAAGTGCACGCCATCATGGGGCCGAATGGGTCAGGCAAAAGCACCTTGGCGTCTGTACTTGCCGGGCGCGAGGAATATGAAGTCACTGGCGGTGAAGTAGAATTCAAAGGAAAAAATCTATTGGAATTAGAACCCTACCAGCGCGCTGTCGAAGGTATCTAATTAGCTTTCCAATACCCGGTGGAAATTCCTGGCGTTAGCACCATCAACTTCATGAAAACGGCCGTGAACAAAATTCGTGTATACCGCGGCCAGAATGCGTTGGATGCCGTTGCATTTTTGCAACTGATGAAGGAAAAGATGAAGCTGGTGGAAATTGACCAAGCATTGTTAAGTCGGTCACTAAACGAGGGCTTTTCAGGTGGAGAGAAAAAACGCAATGAGATTTTCCAGATGGCGATGTTAGAACCAACGCTATCGATATTAGACGAGACAGACTCTGGTTTGGACATTGATGCATTGCGCATTGTGGCGAATGGCGTTAACAAACTGCGCAATAAAAACAACGCCACCATTGTGGTAACACACTACCAGCGATTGTTAGATTACATCGTTCCAGATTTTGTGCATGTACTATACAAAGGCCGGATTGTAAAATCGGGTGGAAAAGAGTTGGCAAAGGAACTAGAAGCGAAAGGGTATGATTGGATTAAAAGTCAATTGGCCGATTCGGTGATGAGTTGATTTGCTAATTTGAAAATTAATCAATTTGAAGATTTGAAAATGGGGAACACTGCAGTTGATATAGATTTAAACAAGGAAATAGTTTCGAGCTTTTCTGAGCAAGATTTTTCTGGGGCGATTGACAGTAGAGAGCTCGCATTAATGCACTTTCAAAAACTGGGTTTACCTACTAACAAGAGCGAGGAATACCGCTTCACTCCAGTCGGTAAAAATCTCTCCAAAAACTTTACCTGGAAAACAGTCTCGACCGAATCAACCATCGGTTCGGTTGAAACCTTCTTGATGGAGGGTGTTGAGGCATCCATTGTGGTGCTGGTGAATGGTGTTTATTCATCAAAGCTTTCCAACATCAAACACGACAAAAACGAAATCACTGTAATGTCGTTGACTGATGCTTTCAAAACACATGAAGCAATCGTTACGCGATATTTCGGCAAAAATTTACTGCCCGAGTCAGATTCATTTGTTGCCTTGAACACCGCATTTTGGCAATCGGGTGTGTTCATCCATGTGAAAGAAAACACCAACGTGGAAAAGCCTCTGTTGATTCTTCATATTAACGATGCTGGCACCAGCCAAGTAAATGCACAAACACGCTTGCTTGCTGTGATCGAAAACAACAGTTCGCTCAATATCATCGAGAAATTTGATTCCGTTGGAAGTCACCCGGTGTTCCACAACTTTTGCGAAGAAATAGTGGTTCAAGAAAATGCGCAACTGCAATACAGCAAAGTGCAGAACGATTCCGGAAAAAGTGTTCAGGTAGCGAACACGGTGATTCACCAATCCAATACGAGTAAGGTAGATACTTTTACACTTACGCTAAACGGTGAAATCGTACGCAACAATTTTGCTATTGTGGTGGATGGCGAAAATTGCGAATCGCATTTCCACGGGTTGTATTTGCTGCATGGTAGTACACTAGCAGATAACCACACTGTGGTTGACCACAAAAAACCAAACTCGTTCAGCAACGAGTTGTACAAAGGCATTATGGATGGTCATTCGAAAGGCATATTCAACGGAAAGATTTTTGTACGAACGCATGCCCAAAAAACAAATGCATTTCAATCGAATAGAAACATTTTATTGAGCGACTCTGCCACCATAAACACCAAGCCCCAGTTAGAAATCTGGGCAGATGATGTAAAATGTTCGCACGGTTGCACCTCGGGGCAATTGGATGAAGAGGCTCTATTCTATTTGCGTTCGCGCGGCATTCCGGCAGACAGTGCAAAGGCGATGCTGCTGTACGCCTTTGCTTTGGACGTCCTCGCTCCCGTCAAGAACGAATCGCTAAAAACATACCTGGATAAATTGATCTCAGACCGACTTCACAAAAACTTTTAAAGTATGGTTTCGGTTGCTAGCCCTGTGTTGGATATTGAGAAAATCAGAAGTCAA
>JBJTHA010000020.1:0-4301 GCA_046094265.1 Cytophagales bacterium | reverse complement strand
ACGCTTGCGCCCATTGCCTTACGGATGCCAATTTCCTTGGTGCGTTGTTCAGCCGTAAAAGACGCGAGCGCACACAATCCTAAGCAGGCTATCAAAATAGCAAGGCCGGTAAATACCAAAAATAGTTTGCTCAACCGTTGTTCCTCACGAAAGAGTTCATCAAAATTTTGATCTAAGAATGAATACTCAAATGGATCGCCCGGAGCATACAGTTTCCAAAGTTTTTCAGCAGCTGCAATGGTCTCCTCTGGCTTGCCTGCGTAGCGCACCAGCAAGTTGTTGGACGTTTTTGTTACGCGCAACACCATGGGTCGCACGTCTAGTTTAAACGATTCAAAGTTGAAATCCTTTACTACTCCAATCACGCTCATCGGAACTTCTTTTGGGGCATTGTTTTCACCATCAAATACAATCAGCTTTTCTTCCAGCGGCTTTAACCAGCCTAACTCTCTTACAGCCGCTTCATTAAGCACCACAGCAGCCGTATCCGACTTAAAATCTTTTGAAAAATACCGGCCTTCTTTCATTTCAAATTTCATCACATCGGCATGGTCGGTGTCAGCAAAGTACGTTCCCATTACATGATCTTTCCGGTCGGAGGCTGACCGAAATGCCGTGGTGTTGTTAACGCCCGGAAAAACATTATTCGTAAAAGATACTTTTTCAATACCCTTGCTGTCCAACAAACCATTTTTGAAGGGCTCTTGATTGGTGTTCAATCGGCCTGTGTTGCTCACGATCAACACATTGTGCTTATCCATACCCACATTACGCGACTGTAGAAACTGAATTTGCTGGTAACCTACAATGGTGCAAATAATTAAAACGATTGACAAGGCAAATTGAAAAACAACCAACGCACTGCGCACACCCTTGCTTTTTAAACCCGCACGTACCTTTCCTTTTAAGACTTCTGCAGGATTGAATGCCGTGAGGTAGAACGCTGGATAACTACCTGCCAACAGGCCAATAAAAATCACCAACACACCTACCCCCAGCATAAAAGTAGGCGTCCATAAATCGCTAAATGAAATTTCTTTGCCCGACAACAATTTGAATTGCGGCAGCAACAAAAACGCCACCCCAATGGCAAGCGCCACCGCAATCAAACCGTACATCATCGATTCGGATAAAAACTGCCCTACCATTTGCGAACGGATAGAGCCCATCGTTTTACGCAAACCCACTTCTTTGGCCCTTCCTGCTGAGCGAGCGGTGGAAAGATTCATGAAGTTAATACACGCAATCAGTAAAATAAAAGCCCCCACTCCTGCAAAGACGTATACATAGGCAATGTTGCCCGATGGCTCCATATCATCGCGCCACTTCGAATGCAGGTGTGTATCCAAAAAGGGGTAAGGGACATAACCATACTCGTTGCCGCTTTCGCGAAACTTGCTTACTGAAATACCCATAAACTGCTCTACTTCGGGTGCTACGTGTTTATCTGTCACTCCGTTGAGTTTGGTGGCAATGGATTCGATAGAGACATTATTTGCTTTGCGGAAGTACGTGTATAATCCATTGTTCAACCATATCGGATTGTTGTAATAATCTTTCTCTGTGCTGGTAGAAATAATGGCCGTAAACTGAATGTGTGAATTGTGCGGGGGCGGTTCGACAATGCCAGTAACCTTCATAGATTGATTTTGATTACCTATTGTCAACAATTTTCCGATGGCACTTTCACCTTCAAAATACTTTTTGGCCAAGGCTGGCGTAAGGACCACGCTGTTGGGCTCTATCAGTGCAGTTTTTGGATCACCCTCCAATAACGTAAAGCTAAAGAATTGAAAGAAGTTGGAGTCTGCAGTCAGCACTCGTTTTTCTGTAAACGATTTTTCACCGTTTTTAAAAACCACGTTGTCGCGCCTGTTGACACGTGTAGATTCTTCAATACCTGGCACCTCGTTTACTAATGCCTGTGCTAGTGGCGGGCATGAGCTGGCGGTATAAATTTCTTGACCGGCAATTTTTCCGTGCAAACCAATGCGGTAGATGCGATCAGCATTTGCATGAAAACGATCATAGCTCAATTCATCAGTTACATACAACAAAATGAACAAGCAAGCGGCTACACCTATTGCCAAGCCCACTAAGTTGATGCTGGAATAAAAACTATGTTTGCGGATATTCCGCAATGCGATGGTAATGTAATTTTTGATCATGGTAAATTACGTTTGATAGTTTAGACGCCAATCCACTGTTGTGAGTTACAGAAAAAAGAAAAAACATTGAAGTGGATTGACATCACTCGTCACGCAAGGTTTTGGTTGGATTCAGCAGGGCCGTGCTAATCGTTTTGTAACCTACCGCCAATACAGCAATAAGTACCATCACTACCATTGAAGCGAACAACGTTTGAAAATTTAATTTCAGGTAATATTCCCATATAGAATCCATCAAAATATCTGCGGCAAAATATCCCAATGCCCCGCCCAATACCGTAGCAATTCCCAAATTCACGATGAACTCAAAATTGATCACTCCCGCGATGTTGGCAACCGAAGCACCCAACACTTTTCTCACACCTATTTCTTTCATCTTCTTTTCAATATTCAGTGTTACCAACGTGAACAGCCCGATGCCTGTCATCAGTGCGGCAAAAAATCACAAGAAGCCAAACATCACCGATACGTTGGAGTTGATTTCATTGGTTTCTTGCATTTCCTGATCGATCCACTGACCAGCGTACAGCGTATTCGGAAAAACTTCCTTCCATTTCTTTTCCATAAACTCGTTGACGGCCGCCATCTTTTGAGGTTCAGTTTTAACAACCAGCTGTTGGTATTTGTCTTTGGCTGCGTAGCGCACCATCAACGGCTGGATGGGCGCCCATAACGCGCGCGCATAAATATTTTTGATTACTCCTACTACATACAACTGCACGGTGTCCATCCACACCACGCGTTTGCCAATAGGGTTGTCCGTCCAACCAAATTTTTTCACAAACTCCTCCGTAACTAAAACAGATTCCTTACGGTCGGTTTCGGAGTCTTTTTCAAATTTGCGCCCAGTCAGTAATGTCATGTCCATTACATCCATGTATCCGTCTCCTATTTCCATGATATCGACTTCGCGCTCAATCGATTCATACTTTACGGGATCGTTGAACCAAGAATTTGCCACATGGTGGCGCGTGCCCGCGATTTGAATAATGTCTTTGTTGGAGGCCAGCGCATCGCGATAGGTATTGAAACCACTCTCGGTATTTACCCAAGCTGAAATAACCCCATGCTTGGCAAAACCCAGGTCATAATCTCTCTGGTAGTTTCCGTTGTTGTAAAAGGCGATGCCCATGATAATGGCCAGCAACGAAATTACAAACTGGCCTCCCAGCAGAATGCGCGTGAACCAATTGGTGCCGCCAAACCGTGCTTTGCCCTTTAAAATGCTCACCGGCTCAAAAGATGTGATATAAAACGCAGGATAGGAGCCAGCGATGATGGCCGTAATAATCAGCAAAATGAAAAGAAAAATTAAAAAGCCTGCATTTTCGGTGTAGCTTAAGTGTAGTTCTAACCACGGCCACAGGTTGTCATACGCTGGCACCATCCATTCAGCCATTAACAAACCAGCCAATAACCCAAAAAAACAGAGTATCAAGTTCTCGCCCAAAAACTGCGCAATCAACTGTTGGCGCATGCCACCCATTACTTTGCGGATACCAATTTCTTTTAAACGTTTGCCCGATATGGCAATTGAAGTATTGGTGAAGTTGAAGCATGCCAATAACAATAATAACCCAGACATGATAGCGGGCACTGTCACGGCTTCTTCCGGAATGCCACCGCCCAGGTAGTCGCTATCCAACCGTGGGTTTGCGCGGTTGCGCTGCATCATCCCTTTAAAATTTTCGAGGTAGTATTCACTAATCTTAAAATCTTCCCGCACTTTGTTTTGCGGCTCCACATACTGTTTCAGTTGCTGGGTAATGCTCGCTATTTTTGTAGGATCTTTAATCTCCAAGAACAAAACGTGCGACCAGCGTTTCCAATTTGTTTCTGATAGTTCTTTGTCGAGATTCACATCCCAAAAATTATCGAAGAGCGTAATCACATCAAACCCAAAACTGGTGTTTTGTGGCGGTTTCTTGAATACGCCACCAATTTCAAATTCTTTGGGCCTGCGCACACCATCAGCACCTAGCACAATCTGCGTAAGCTGTTGCACAACCACATCTTCTTTGTTGAAATATTTTTTAGCAATCTTATCGCTGATAAACACCTTGCCTTTATCGTGAAAATTAGAAAATGAGCCGTGCTTCAACTCAAACGTAAACAAGTCAAAAAAGGCAGAAT
>JBJTHA010000019.1:0-6504 GCA_046094265.1 Cytophagales bacterium | reverse complement strand
TATCACAATTCTTTTACACAGCGCGCCTGTGATAACAGACAAATGAGTTCTCTTTAACGCAGGCACTAAAAATGCTTTGGCTGCACTAAAGCGCTTGCTGTTTTTCATGGTGTATTGAAACCAGCCCGCGCCTTCTTGCTTGGCACCATTCACATCATCATTTTTTGGAATGCCTTTTTCGGCACACGCCTCAATGAAAGCCTGCCCCATGGGTGTGTGGTACCAATAGGCTTGTGTTACGTTGAGCAACCCGCCTTTGGCATGAAATTCATTTTCAAACTGCTCGTTGTGTTCCGATTTCTTGAAGTACGGCAACACATCATCATACCCCCAACCTTTATTGCCTAAACTCTTCCAGTGGTCATAGTCTTCGCGTTGGCCACGAATGTAAGCCATGGCGTTGGTGGAGCTGCTACCCCCCAGTACTTTACCCCGTGGATGATAAATTTTACGATTGTTCAAGTGAGTTTGCGGTGCTGTCCAGTAGCAATTCCAATCCACGTTGCTGTGATGAAGTTTCAAATACGCCTGGGGAATATGAATCTCGGGTTTAAAATCTTTACCTCCAGCCTCTATTAACAATACTGTTTTCGACTCGTCCTCAGAAAGTCTATTGGCTAAAATGCAACCAGCCGAACCGGCACCGATAATGATGTAATCGTAGGTCATGTAATGAGTTGATTATTCGATTGATGCTAAATTAACGAATTGCCGAATCATCGAATCAATTTAAGAAATAGCCCTTATTGCATTGCTATAGTCGCTTTGTAAATCTTCGGGCAACTTTGCGAGTACGGCATTTATCTTTTTTAGTTGACCTTGATAAAGATTGAGAAGGACTGGACTTTCGCGTACCGAGATGTTGGCTTGCTTTATTTTCTCGCAAAAATAGATTCGCAATTCCAATTCAGTTTCATCTCGATTGGAGTATTTGATGTGCCGATTTGTATAACGAAGTATTTTCCGCACCATCTTTTTCACGAGGTACAGGTTGCGACCCTTCAGTTCCACAAACTGTGCATCGATTTCTTCTTTGAGTTGTTGAACATAGCCGGATTCGTTTTGCGACTCAAACAGCAGGTAGCCCAACAGCTCCTTATTCTCTTTTTTGTATTTCGCAAGACGTAAACAGAGGGCTTGCAAAACATTGGCATCCGTTTCTTGCAACTCTCTTTTTATTGGTCTCAGTCGTTAGTTAAAACTATGCGCTTTCAGCGCAAGACTTTCAGTTTCTACAAATTTGTTCACTTCTAATTCTGATGCCATTGCAGAATGTATTTGTGCTTACGTATTTGAAGAATTTCATTCTTTCTGCAACCTATCGACTTCCAGTCGATAGTGGTTTAGTTCCGCGAGTGAGGCGAAGGTCATGGGTCGATTCGATAATTTGCTGATTCGGTAATAGGTTGATTCTTTATGTGGCAAATTGACGAATCACCGAATTGCCGAATCATCGAATTGCTTAAAAAGCTCCCACACCACAATCCCCAAACAAACCGAAATGTTCAATGAGTGTTTCGTGCCAATTTGTGGAATTTCCAATGCTAAATCACCCAACGCAATTACTTCATCGCTCACACCGTTCACCTCATTGCCAAATACCAAACAATACTTTTGGTTTGGCTCAGAAGAAAACGTGTTGAGTGGAATGCTGTCTGTCGTTTGCTCGACAATAACGATTTTGTAGCCATCGGACTTTACTTTTTGCACCGCTTCTGCGGGATGTTCGGCATATTCCCAAGCCACCGATTCGGTAGCACCCAACGCAGTTTTGTGTATTTCGCGATGGGGCGGAATGCCGGTGATACCTGTCAGATAGATTTTTTCAATACGAAACGAATCGGCTGTGCGAAAAGCCGAACCCACGTTGTGCAGGCTTCGCACGTTGTCGAGCAAAATGCAGACAGGGATTTTTTCTGCTCCTTTGAACTCGTCTACCGAAATGCGACCGAGTTCTTCAAGTTTTAGTTTTTTCATGCAATAATCGCAGGCAGTAGCGTGTACACACGAGTTAATTCAAACTACTCAATTTGACCTTGCCAAATTGATGATAATCTCCCAGTTGAACTGAACAAACTTATGGAGTGATTCTTCTGTGATGCGCTCTTGGTCGCTGTGTGCGCCAAAGCCTCTGGGGCCATCTTCCAAATCCGTAATCGGGCCAATGCCATAGCACTGCATGCCCTTGGCTTGCAAATACGCTTTATCGCTGGCACCGGTAGTCATCACCGGCAGTGTTACGGTGTTGTATATTTTTGAAATCGCTTTTTCGGTAACGGCAAAAGCTTCGGTATCTAATCGCGAAGGTTTTGAAATGGGGCGCCTGTTGGCACCTGTGGGCACAATTTCAATCTGTGAGTCGTTGATAACGCGTTTCATTTCTGCGACAAAGCTGGTCATGTCTTCATCGGGCAGTGCGCGCACATCCAGCGTTGCTTCGGCCTCACTGGGGATGATATTAACAAGATACCCGCCTTTGATAATGTTTGGCGATACAGATGTGCGCAACGTAGAATACATTCGGGGTTCTTTGGCAGCAAAATATTCTTGGGCTTTCTCTGCTTCAATTCCACCATTTACCACGGCCATATACCGGGCGGCATCTGCGGGTGGACTGATGGACGCCAAACGCGTAAAAAAAGTTCGTGTGGTTTCGTTCAGGCGCATGGGCGATTGCCAGGCAGCGATTTTGGCAACAGCATTGGCCAAATGAACTACGGCATTGTCTTGCAAGGGCACCGAACCGTGACCAGCGGGGCCTTTCGCAATCAACTTCAATCCATTCGGTACTTTTTCGGTTGTCGATACTGAAGCGTAGATTATTTTTCCATCTTTTCGAGTAACACCACCTCCTTCGGCAAAGCAGTACTCGGCATCAATTTCAGTCCAGTGTTCATTCACCATCAACTCAATTCCCACTTTGGTATTTGATTCCTCCCCTGATTCAGCCAAAAAAATCACATCTCTGTCCAATGAAATGTTCAATCGTTTCAGTTGCAGCATCACCATCAAAGCTGCCACGACATTGTCTTTATCATCTACCGACCCACGGGCGTACACATAGCCGCCCTCGCGCGTGGCAGAGAAAGGAGGATGAATCCATTTGGTGGTATCTACGCTCACCACATCGGTGTGTGCCATCAACAACACCGGTTTCTTTTTCCCGTTCCCCTTGAGGCGTGCCACTAAATTGGGATGCTTTGGATTGTTGAAGAATACTTTAGTGACAATACCTTCTTTTTCTAGCACCGTTTTAAGATAATCGACAACGGGAGCTTCGGTGCCCGTGGCGGTGCTGGAGTTGATGCGCAAGATGGCTTGAAAATGGCGCATGGTTTCGTCTTGGAGTTTACTCCAGTCGGGTTGCCTTGTTTGCGAAAAAACAAGTGATGAAATGAATAGAAGTGTAATTGCTGTGCGCATACGTAAACTTATAGAAAACTGTAAGGTACATAAATTTAACCCGAATCATGCATCAGAAGTTAATCGATTAGTCAATTTGTTGACGAATACTTCTGATAGGATTTATCCTTGCCATGCTTACGGTATTGAGTACTTTTACTTCAGGGTAGGAATCATTTGCTTTTTAGGGTAGATCCTCGTCATCGCGCGTATTAATTTTGAAGTATTCGCTAGCTGGCTTCTCCCACCCGAATTGAAATCCGATAAAAAATTCTATTGATAAGGAAAGAGCACTAACCGAAACTACCCATAAAATACTCATCGCTTCTCATTTGCAAAAAAGCAAATCAGTTTCTAACGCCATTTAGTTTTTCTTCCCCAACTCTGGCAATACAAAACTATCCAGTGGGCTGGGTAACTTCATGGCAGCTTCGATATCTTTTACCGTACGAGGTGCTCCAACAGATAAGTGTTCGTAGCCGTCTTTGGTAATCAGGTAGTCGTCTTCAATACGCACGGCAATGCTCCACCATTTTTTGTCGCAGGGTGCGCCTTCGGGGATGTAGATGCCCGGCTCAATGGTGATGATCATGCCTTCTTGTAGTTTGTCGTATGTGCCTTTATCATGCACGTCTAAGCCAATGTGGTGGCAGCAGCCATGCGGGTAGTAGAGGTTGCGCTCGTCTACCGATTTGATAATACCCAACTCAAACAATCCTTGGTTTACAATCCTACGGGTAGCAGCGGTCAAATCGCGGAAGGTGGTAGCGGGCTTACAAATTTTCATTGCTTCTTCTTGTGCCTTTAATACCAACTCATAAATCTGTTTTTGCTCGGGCGAGAATTTGCCATTTACGGGGATGGTACGCGTAATATCTGCCGTATAGCCGCGGTACTCCGCGCCCAAGTCCATCAAAATCAAATCTTTGTTGCTAATGTTGGGTTTGTAATTATCAATGTAGTGTAGTATGCAGCCATTGTGGCCTGCACCTACAATCGAGGGGTAACCTAAATCTTCGGCTTGGTATTTTTTGAAAACAAATTCGTGTATGCCTTGTACTTCGCGCTCGCTCATGCCGGGTTTTATAGCTTTCATTACCTCTAGTTGACCCGCACATGAAATTTGCACGGCTCGTTTTACGAGTTCAATTTCTTCTTGAGTTTTAATTCCGCGCAAGTCATCCATAATACTCTCCAATCCTTTTAAGTCAATGTTATTTTTGGCAGGCTCAATAGCCAGCGCGCTAGTCTTGTCAGCAAAGTTTACTTTGGCTTTAAACTGCGCTTGCAAATCAAACAAGTCGGCACTATCGCGCTCATCGTTGCGCACATCGTTAAAGAAATCGTAGAACAACACTTTATCGAACTTCGTAAAGTTCACGTTGTATTTCTTAAAGTCGGTGTTATTGAATGCTTGGTTGAATCCCAAAATGTCTTTCACGCCTTTGTCGCCCAGTCTGCGGCCTGTCCACATTTCACGCATTTCGTTACGCGGCTGAACAAAAATGATTTCGTTGTATGATGCACCATTTGCTGCGGTCTGGTTTTCCTTAAAGATGAAAAGCACCGCATTGGGTTCGCGGTAGCCCGTTAGATAAAAAAAGTCTGGGTCTTGATGATATACGTAATCCACATCGTTGGCGCGATTGCGCACAGGGCTTGCAAAAAACACGGCAACAGAATTAAGCGGTAATTTTTCGCGCAGTTTTCCCCTGCGATTCTTATGAAAATCTTTTGAAAGGAAATCCGCTGGCAAGTCTAAATTTTGGCCAAAAGCTGAATATCCAAACACGATAAGGGCAATAAAGAGCAGCTTCTTCATAGCATTTTTACTTAGTCCTACTTTGTCAAATTTAAATGAAAGAAAGTGAAGAATGAGCATCTGAGACTCAGTATGCTAACCTTTACCAGCAATAAAGTTGGACCAAATATAGCTATTCCCAAAAAGGGCAGCCAAAAAATATGATTTTTCTTTTTTGGTAGTCATTGCAGAAAGGATCAATGAAAAATCTTCTTCACCTGCTAATGACCTCCCTGCGGAAGCTACCCAGTTGATATCAGTTTTCGATGTCAGTGACAACGTTACTAAAGACCCCCTCGTGTGCAAATACGCGTTACAACACTTCATTAGTTGGCACCGCGCCAAGGGTGTTTTCCTAAAATGAGTAGGTAACCGCGAAACCGCTGGCTGTTGCCTTTAATCTTAGCGATGAACTCAACGCCTGTTTATTATAAAGGTCAAATGCTTGTTTGGCTTTTTTCTGAAAAGATTTTTCGAGTACCCCGCCAACAAGCACCAATGCTAAGCCACCGACCGCCAAACCCCATTGAGGATCGTTTTTGCCCCCTAATGACTTACCGATTGGCCAACCAATCATAAATCCTCCGGCAAATCCTAAAATTCCGGCAGGAACTAAGTTGCTGTTTCCTTGCTTGAAGAGTTCGATCGCTTCTGGATTTGATTCTAATAGACGCATGGCTTGTTGTTTTGAAATCGCCTGCCCACCTTCTTGGAATTTATAACCCCAAAAATCCTTAGACAACGTCAGTGGTTTCTCACGCTGAGCACATAACTGGGATGATGCCATCATACAGAAAACAAAAAGGTAAAACGCTCGGATCATAGATTTGGCTTTAGGTAAAGGTTAAGTTGATTGAGTTTTGCTATTGCTTTCACTTTCGTATTCCGACTTTAAAAAATTGGAAGCTACCTTCATAAAGAAATCGCTTTAGCTTTCTGCACCAGAGATGCCTAAATTTCCATAAAAAAAAAGCAAAGATGAAACTTTACCGAAATTTTTTCACCGCAGAGATTCTCGCCTCGGACTCTGCGGTATACTTTACAATTCGTAAATTGCTACCCACAATCTCACTATGGATGTAGGCAGGCAGATAACGGAAAAGGATGTGACGTGATGAACTATGCCTTGATGGCAGATGCGATTTTTCCAAAGGAAGGGATCGGATAAACGCAGAGTCCGGGGCGAGACTCTGCGATGAATAAAAGACCATTATTTGTTGAAACTGAATACCGCAAGATACGATAACAGTTTGAGCAAAGAAGAGATATTACTTCTTGTATTCCTTTTGTAGGCTTTCAGG
>JBJTHA010000018.1:0-9467 GCA_046094265.1 Cytophagales bacterium | reverse complement strand
GGGCTGGATGATTTCGATAAGTTAAAAACGGCTCCCAAAGGTTATGCCAAAGACCATCCGCACTTGGGGTGGTTACAACACAAGAGTTACATTGTTTCACACTATTTTACTGACAAGCAAGTGCTGGATAAAAAGTTTGCCAAAAATGTGGCCGAAGTTTGCAAGTCGCTAAAGATGTTGAACGATTTTTTGAATGAGGCGGTGGCGTGAAAAAGCACACAAATGAACTAATCATTGAAGGCTAGGGTAGGCTGTTATGATTTTTCTAAGTAATATGAGAAGAGTTATTTTCGTTGTTGTGGCAACAACGGTTTTACTGCCATTAAACTGCCACGGTCAATTTCTCATAAATTTCATTGCGGAAGGCAAGAAGCCATGTTTCAGCATAACATTAGTTGACATTGAAAAAGTTGACTGGCAAAATCAATTATTTTCCCTGTCTCCTTTAGGCATAAGCAAACTTAAAGATGCCCAATGTGATTTTGAGTCTTTTGATGTTGCCCTTAATGATTCCATAATTTATAGTGGGAAAATGGAGCCAGCACATAGAAATGCTATAGCTCTAAAAGAACCAGCTATATTATTTTCAGATCAACAACTTTATGTAGACATGAGCGGCAGATTCGTGATTTTTTACAAAGGAAAAGGTGATGATGTCAGGTTCAATCAAACACTATTTGATTTCTTAAAGGACAATAACAAAATCATCAGCCAGCGATAAAAGCGAAAAGTACGCCAATGGTTGGCTTAGAGAGGGGTGCGGACTTGCGGCAAATAGCGCGGTGCGAGCCACGGGGGATGGGCAGGCCGCCAAAAAATTAGTCCTTAAATTTTCAAATCTTCAAACCTGCCCACTTTCGAATTAATTGGTTTTCTTTGCACTCCTTTTCGCAGCCACTATGCAAGATTTGAAAGTTACCCTCATCCAGTCTGACCTGCATTGGGAAGACCCCACGGCCAATTTGGCCATGTTTGAAGAGAAAATCTGGCAAATTGGGCAGCAAACCGATGTGATTGTGCTGCCCGAGATGTTTACCACGGGCTTTAGCATGCACGCCCACCGTCTGGCCGAAATGATGAACCTGCGCACCTTTAAGTGGATGCGCCAGATGGCCGACCAAACCGGGGCGCTGATATTAGGTAGTTTTATCGCCAATGTGCACGACCGCCATTACAACCGTTTGCTTTGGATGGAACCGGGCGGTAATTACAAGACTTACGATAAAAGACATCTCTTCCGGATGGCAGAGGAAAACCAGGTGTACACACCTGGCGAAAGTTTGTTGATTGGTCACTGGAAAGGCTGGCGCATTTGCCCTTTGATTTGCTACGATTTGCGTTTCCCGGTGTGGAGTCGCAACCGTTGGAAAGGTTCATTAAAAAAGTTGTCGTACGATTTGTTGGTATACGTGGCCAATTGGCCACAAGTGCGTGCCAACGCGTGGGATACCCTGCTCCGGGCCCGGGCCATTGAAAATTTGAGTTACACCGTGGGCGTAAACCGCGTGGGCATTGATGGCAACGGCATCGAATACAATGGCCAATCGTCAGTGATTGGATTTAAGGGTGATTCGATCTTTTCCGTAGAGGGTGCCGAAACCGTGAAAACAATTGAGTTAAGTGCCAATGCACTGCAAGCTTACCGCGAACGCTTCCCAGCTTACCTGGATGCCGATGACTTTAGCATTGAAATGGAGGTAGAGGAGAAAGATTACTTACACGGACTGAGTTAATGAGTCGATTAATTGATTATCCAATTTTTTAATTCTACGGCTTATTATTAACCATTGGTTAATTGACCAATTGTCAAATCAAAAAATTATATGCAAAAGAAAATCACCCGCGCATTAATTTCAGTTTTTTACAAAGACAACCTTGAGCCCATCATTCACCTATTGGCCAAACACAACGTTGAATTTGTTTCTACCGGAGGAACTCAAGAGTTTATTGAGAAGCTTGGTTATACTGTTACCCCTGTAGAAAAACTGACCACGTACCCATCTATTTTTGGAGGACGCGTAAAAACATTGCACCCTGCGGTATTTGGTGGGATTCTTTTTCGAAGGGAAGATGTCGGTGATTTTAAACAAGCAGCCGAGTTTAACATCAATCCAATTGATTTGGTGATTGTCGATTTGTACCCGTTTGAGGAGACCGTGGTCAAAGGCGGCAGCGAAGAAGACATCATCGAAAAGATTGACATTGGCGGAATTTCGTTGATTCGCGCGGCAGCGAAGAATTTTAACGATGTGCTAGTTGTCTCCTCGCGCAACCAATATGCAGCGCTGTTAGAGTTGTTGACGAGCAAAAATGTCTTTACTGAATTGAGCGACCGCAAGCTCTTCGCGGCAATGGCTTTTGACACTACTTCGCACTACGACACCGCCATATTCTCTTACTTCAACCGCGAAGTACAAATACCCAGCTTTAAGAGCAGCCTTCAACAGGGTCAGGTGTTGCGCTATGGCGAAAACCCCCATCAAAAAGGTGTTTACTACGGTAACCTCGAAAGCCTATTCACCAAGCTCAACGGTAAAGAACTTTCTTACAATAATTTGGTGGATGTAGACGCAGCCGTCAATTTGGTTCAGGAGTTTGAAGGCGAGAAGGCATTTGTGATCATTAAGCACACTAACGCTTGCGG
The DNA here is from genome assembly GCA_046094265.1 of Cytophagales bacterium. Lineage (GTDB taxonomy): Bacteria > Bacteroidota > Bacteroidia > Cytophagales > Cyclobacteriaceae > ELB16-189. The sequence goes on along the minus strand of JBJTHA010000018.1, from coordinate 6,823 downwards.
TGTGGCCATCGGGCAATCTGTTAAGGAAGCTTACTTGAAGGCATTTCAAGCCGACACGATTTCTGCGTTTGGCGGTGTTTTGGCGTGCAATGCACCTGTTGATGTAGCTACAGCCGAAGAGATAAACAAGCTTTTCTTCGAGATACTTATCGCCCCCGATTTTGAACCTGCCGCGCTGGAGCTATTAAAGGCGAAAAAAAATCGCATCATCCTCCAACAAAATCATAGGGTGACGAATTCCAAACAATTCAAAAGTCTGCTCAACGGAGTTATTGAACAAGATGTCGACTTTAAAACTGATTCAACGCAAGATTTGCGGGTAGTAACCAAAGTAGCTCCATCGGCATCGGAGGTGAATGCGTTGTTGTTTGCAAGTAAGGTATGTAAGCATACCAAGTCAAACACCATTATTTTGGCTATTGATGGCCAAATGTTGTCTAGTGGTGTCGGGCAAACCAGCCGGGTAGATGCGCTGAAGCAGGCAATTGAAAAGGCCAGAGCATTTGGCTTAAAATTAGAGGGCGCGGTGATGGCATCAGATGCTTTCTTCCCTTTCCCCGACTGTGTGGAGATCGCGCACCCGCATGGCATTAAGTCAGTAATCCAGCCTGGCGGCTCTATGAAAGACCAAGAATCCATCGATTACTGTGACCAGCATGGCATCAGCATGGTGTTTACGGGCTTTCGACATTTCAAGCACTAAGGGCATAAGTTTTTAGCACGCAATGGATTAAAAATCCCCCAATTATTTCTGTAATTTCGTGTCTTAATTTACAGAAAAAGAAAACCGGATGGCACTTTTTGATTTCTTTACCCAAAACATTGCAATTGATTTGGGCACAGCCAACACATTGATCATTCACAAGGATAAAGTGGTCGTAGATGAGCCCAGCATTATCGCGATAGACAAAGCATCTAATAAAGTGCTAGCCATTGGCCGAGAGGCCATGCAGATGCATGAAAAAACCCACGACAACATCAAAACCATTCGACCTTTGAAAGAAGGTGTGATTGCTGACTTTCACGCAGCCGAAATGATGATTCGCGGCATGATTAAGTTGATTGACACTGGTAAGCGCTTCTTTCCGCCTTCATTGCGCATGGTGATTTGCATCCCCTCGGCCATTACTGAAGTAGAAAAACGTGCCGTGCGCGACTCTGCCGAGCACGCTAATGCAAAAGAAGTGTACATGATTCATGAACCAATAGCCGCTGCTATTGGTATTGGCATTGATATTGAGCAGCCTGTTGGCAATATGATTGTGGACATTGGTGGAGGTACCACCGACATCGCAGTAATTGCCCTTTCGGGGATTGTCTGCGATCAATCGATTCGCATAGCTGGCGATACCTTTAACAGAGATATTTTGGATTACATGCGCAGGCAGCACAACCTGTTGATTGGTGAGCGCTCTGCCGAACGCGTGAAGATTGAAGTAGGATCTGCCTTGACTGAATTGGATGACGCACCCGATGATTATGAAATTCGTGGCCGCGATTTGATGACAGGTATTCCAAAGACCATCAAAATATCTTACTCTGAAGTTGCTTTCGCGTTAGATAAATCCATTTCTAAATTGGAAGAGGCCGTATTAAAGGCGTTGGAACTTTCACCACCCGAACTATCGGCCGACATATATGAGCAAGGCATCTACTTAACAGGTGGTGGTGCCATGTTGCGTGGTTTGGACAAGCGGTTGTCGTTGAAGACTAAGTTGCCGATTCATGTGGCAGAAGACCCGCTGCGGGCGGTGGTGCGAGGCACGGGCGCGGCTTTGAAGAACTTGAATCACTATCGCAAGGTTTTGATGACGTAATTGCCAAAAAAAGCAATTTATAGAATGCCTTTGAGAAAAATATCCAAGCCAAGGTATCTGGCTAACGCTTGCTGCCTACCACCTACCAATATCCTCCATCTTCAACTTGCACACTAAATGGAGCGTCTTTTTCGGTTCATCTACCAATACCGAGCATTTTTCACCTTTCTGTTGTTAGAGATTTTTTGCGTTTGGATGGTGATCGAAAACAACCAATACCAAAGCACCAAGTATTTTAATACCGCCAACACGGTGGCCGCATCCATCATCAGCACGTCACAAAATGTTCGAGAGTATTTCTCTCTTCGAGATATTAACCGAAGTTTGGCAGATGAAAACGCACTGTTGCGCAAAAAGGTAGACCAACGCAATCAAATGCTTTATCAATTAGATTTGCGGCCCATTAAAGATCCGATCATCATCAACCGATTTGATTTTATCGCTGCTAAAGTGATTAACAATACAACAAACAATTACAAAAACTTCATCACTATTGACAAAGGTAAACTCAGCGGGTTGCAGCCCGGTATGGCCGCCATTAGCGAAGCTGGTGTGGTTGGAAAGATAAAGTCAGTTTCAGACCACTATTCAGTACTTATTTCATTGTTGAATATTGACACCCAAGTGTCTAGCAAAATCAAACGTACCGGGCATTTCGGCACTGTGCAGTGGGATGGCGCGGATCCGCGCATGGTGGACTTAAAATACATTCCACGCCATGTGGAACTAAACGTGGGAGATACCATTGTAACTTCAGGTTATAATGCTGTGTTTCCTGAAGATGTTTTGATTGGCGTTGTTAAAGTAATGAAAATTAATGAAGAGGCTCAGTTCCATACAGTTAAAGTGGGTTTGTCTCAAGACTTTGGCAAGCTCGCCTTTGTGGCGGTAGTGAAAAGCAATCTTAAGCAAGAACAAGATTCTCTTGAGATGAAAACCATTGGTGAACCCAAATGACACGCATAGGCATTGTTACATTCTTGTCGTTTTTCGCTTACGTGTTGGCGCAAGTACTTGTTTTGCAAAACCTGGTATTGTTTAATACTGCCTTTTGTTTTTTGTACATATTTTTTATTCTACTACTTCCCAAAGAACTCAATACTATTTTATTGATGCTTATCGGTTTGGTTTTGGGGTTCTCAATTGATGTTTTTTATAACAGCTTAGGGTTGCATGCGTTGTCGTTGGTGTTGATGGCTTATTTGCGTAACTATTGGCTTGCGGCCATTACCCCGCAAGGTGGGTATGATGTGGGCGTTCCTCCCACCTTGTCGGCTTACGGCTTGCAATGGTTTTTGGTCTACACATTCCCCTTGATTTTTGTGCATCATTTTGTGGTATTCTTTGTAGAGGCCGCGGGCTTTCATCTTTTCTGGTATACCATGTTGAAGGTGATGATGAGCCTTTTGTTTACCCTTACTATTGCACTAATTTTACAATATCTTTCAACGGATAGAAGAAGATGAATGAGGGGAGGCGCGAAATATTACAAATCGTCTTTGTCCTCACAGGACTCATCTTTTTGATTAAACTCTTCTTCATTCAAGTGCTCGACAATAAATATGCCGAGTTGGCAGACAGCAACGCCATTTTGCGCCAAGTGGAATATCCATTTCGTGGGCTGATTACCGACCGCAATGGGAAACTAATAGTCTACAATACGCCTGAATATGATTTAAGGGTAATTTATAAAGACGTGAAAGACTTTGACACCACTAGGTTTTGTAGTGTGTTTGGCTTGGCGCGTGAAGAGGTGCGTAAGAAATTAAATAAGCTGTGGGACATGAAAAGGCGAAAAGATAGAGACTTTTCGCCCGTTAAGCCCATGCTCTTCATTGATCAACTGTCAAATGAAGATTTTGCCAAAGCACAAGACCACCTAGACGAATTTCCGGGTTTCTATGTTGAAGCCCGCACTACCCGTGCTTACACCACCCACGGAATGGCCAACGCGCTTGGGTACGTAAGCGAAATTAGCAAAGGACAACTTGAAGACGATAAATCCGGTATCTATAAACAAGGTGACTACATTGGCCAAAGCGGCATTGAGGCATTTTACGAAGAGCAGCTTCGAGGCAAGCGCGGCATTCGGTTCAAACTTCGTAATGTTAAGGGTATCGAAAAAGGTTCGTTCAAAGGCGGTGAGTACGATACACTTTCTGTTCCGGGGCAGAATTTGGTAACGGGCATTGATTTGGACTTGCAGTTGTATGGCGAGATGTTGATGAGAGGCAAAGCGGGCAGCATAGCCGCCATCGAACCGTCATCAGGTGAAGTGTTGGCACTGGTATCAGGACCTTCCTATGATCCCACCCTGCTTACGGGAAAAAACTACAGCAGTAATTTTCAGTTGATCAGCACGGACACTATGAAGCCACTCTTTAACCGTCCGTTGATGGCGCAGTATAGACCCGGTTCTATTTTTAAAATCGCGCAAGCAATGGCTGCCTTACAGGAGGGTGTAATTACACCTGATACGCGTATCCGCTGCGACCGCTCGATCATCAACTGTCATGGAGCGCACAGCAACGAAGATTTGCGTGGCGCCATCACCAACTCGTGCAATCCTTACTTTCACCAAGTGCTTCGCAGAATGCTCAACAGGGGTGTTGCTAACGATCCGTTTTCAGACACGCGCGTGGGTTTGGCAGAATGGAACAAGCACATCAACAGCTTCGGCTTTGGGCAGCCTTTGGGCATCGATTTGCCCAATGAGAAGGGAGGCCTGATTCCCACGCCTGAATACTATGATCGCGCGTATCGCAATCGGCCTTGGAAATTCTCCAATATCTATTCGATCGCCATAGGTGAAGGAGAAAACCTAGTGGTACCTTTGCAGATGGCCAATTTTGCGGCTACGGTAGCCAACCGCGGTTACTATTATACTCCGCATATCGTGAAGGAGATTGGCAAAGACAAAAATCCCTTGCCAAAGTATACCATGCGGCATTACACCACCATTGATTCCACTTATTTTAATGTGGCAGTAGATGCCATGCAAAATGTGGTGGAAGCAGGCACCGGCCAATACCGTGCTAAGTTGGCTGACATTGTGGTGTGCGGAAAGACAGGTTCGGTACAAAACGAACCCCGCCCCGACCACTCGGTGTTCATTGCATTTGCCCCGCGCGATAATCCCAAAATTGCTGTGGCCGTGTACGTTGAATTTTCTGGTCAGGGTGCGCGCGCAGCTGCATCTATCGCTAGTTTGATGATTGAGAAGTATTTGTTTGGCACTACCAAGCGGCCCTACGTAGAACAATACGTGTTGGTAGGTAAATTCTTAGATTGATGCAGCGATATGAGAAGAGACGATGACATATCGGGCAAATTAGATTGGACAGCCATATTGCTCTATATGGCCCTGGTATTGTTGGGTTGGTTCAATATTTATGCAGCGATTTACGATGAGTCTGCACATCAATCTATTTTTGACTTAGGCCTCAGTTCAGGCCGGCAGTTGATGTTTATGGTGGCTACGACTGTGATTGTGCTGGCCTTGATTATCATTGATATGCGTTTTTACGAAACGTTCGCTTATGTTTTTTATGGTATCATTATGTTCTTGCTGATCTTGGTGCCTATTATTGGGAAAGAAGTGGGCGGCAACAAAGCTTGGATTGGCATTGGCTCCTTCGGTGTTCAACCTTCGGAGTTTGCAAAATTTATCACGGCTTTGGCGGTGGCTAAATACATTGGTTCCGTTGGCTTTAGAATGGATAACCTGCGCAACCAAGTCGTGTTGTTTGCTCTGATTGGGGTGCCGATGGCATTAATTCAGTTGCAGAAAGATACCGGCACTGCCTTGGTATTCACCTCGTTTGTACTGATGTTTTACCGCGAGGGAATGTCTCCTTTCTTGCTGGTTGTGGGGATCTGTGCTGCTTCCATTTTTATCATTACGTTGCTAGTACCCAATCCATTCTACTTGGAAGCAGCCATAGGAGTGATATTGGCGATCGCCATTTTGTTGGGCAAAAAAAAGTTGAAGCGCGTTATTTTGATCACGCTCGGTGCGCTGGTCATTGTGGGTATGATTGAGAGTGTTGACTATGTGGTGAAAGATGTGTTGAAGCCACATCAGCGCAACCGCATCATGGTGTTGGTGAATCCGGACATTGATCCGCTGGGAACAGGTTGGAATGTGACACAATCAAAGATTGCCATTGGCAGCGGAAGTTTTGCCGGAAAAGGTTTTTTGAAAGGCACGCAAACCAAATTTGACTTTGTGCCCAAGCAAAGCACAGATTTTATTTTTTGCACCATAGGCGAGGAATTTGGCTGGTTGGGCAGCTTGGTGGTAATTGGTTTATTTGTAATGCTTTTGTTGCGTGTGACATTTTTGGCCGAGCGTCAAAAAAACCGTTTTGCCCGTGCCTATGGGTATAGCGTTGCGTGCATTTTATTTTGTCACTTCACGATTAATATTGCCATGACTATTGGGTTGTTTCCGGTGGTGGGCATACCACTGCCCTTTTTTAGCTATGGTGGATCTTCGCTGTGGGGCTTTACTATTCTCTTATTTATTTTGCTGAAGTTGGATGCGCATCGTGGGCAAGTGCTGCAGCGGATTTAACAAACGCACTTTTATTTTTGCCCAATTACTCTTTTCGTTTGAACCCCAATCTATTTGTTCGCTTTTTTGAAATTAAAAGTATATCCCAATGAAATGGACTGATAATCATAGGTCGTTCGAAATGAATAGGTATTTCCCCAAACTTCCAAATCGTTAGTCGCAGACCTAGTGAGTAAAAAATCGCGCCTATAGGTTGCAACAAAATGACCTAGTCGCACCCTTATTCCATAATCGTAGAAAAAATTGATAGTTTTGATGGTATTATAAATCGCAAAGTTTACATCACTCATGCCTGGTGAATTAAAGTTTTTTGCTATCGGATAGGTCTCTCTCTCTCCTCTGCCATTAAATTGAATTGAAAATCCAGCCATTAATCCAACTTCAAAATATCGTAAATTTAGGACTGAGAATTTTTCGCGATGAATAACAT
>JBJTHA010000017.1:0-3300 GCA_046094265.1 Cytophagales bacterium | reverse complement strand
CCAATGACAGCACCAAGCCCTGCTCATTGGTCGATGTTACTTTAATTTCCTCCGGTAGTGTTGTTGCTTCGACAACCCAAGAATGGTAATGTGTCACCGTAAATTGCTGCGGCAAGCCCGCGAACAACTTCTCTTCCTCGTCAGTCACCTGCAAGGTAGACGTAACGCCATGCAACACGTGCGGCAGGTTAAATAGTTTCGCACCAAAACACTCCGCAATACCCTGGTGTCCCAAGCAAACTCCCAAAATACTTTTACTGGCTGCGTATTGCCGGATAACCTGTTTCATGATACCCGCCTCATCAGGAATACCCGGCCCAGGCGAAAGTAATATCTTATCGTAATTGCCTACCGCTTCAACTGAAATCTGGTCGTTGCGATAAACATCCATACCATATCCTAACTCTCTGATGATATGCACGAGGTTATACGTAATCGAGTCGTAATTGTCTAGTACAAGAATTTTCATATTCTGTTGCTGTATATTGAAACCTAAATCATATCTGTTCGGCCAGCTCAATGGCCTTGCGCAAAGCCGCCACTTTATTGTTCACTTCTTGCAGTTCGCTTTCAGGGGTTGACTTAGCAACTACACCTGCTCCTGCCTGAAAAACCAATTCGTTGTTCTTACTGATAAACGTTCGAATCATGATCGCGTGATTGAAGCTACCATCAAATCCTAAAAATCCGATACAGCCACCGTAAAACCCCCGCGGGCCGGGCTCATACTGGTTAATGAGTGAAAGTGCCATGGGTTTTGGTGCGCCCGACAGCGTGCCGGCAGGAAACGTATCGGCTGCCACTTGCAACGCACACGCACCACCCTCAAGTTTGCCGGAAACTTTTGACACCAGGTGAATGACATGCGAGTAGTATTGGACTTCTTTAAAAACTTCCACTTGAACTTGTCCGGCACTACGGCTCAAGTCGTTACGCGCCAAGTCCACCAACATCACATGCTCGGCATTTTCCTTTTCGTCTTTGGCCAACTTTTCGGCCAGTGCGGCATCTTCGGCATCATTGCCAGTGCGTTTAAATGTGCCCGCTATTGGATAAATGTGCGCTTCACCGTTCTTAATTTGTATCTGTGCTTCGGGCGATGAGCCAAAGATTTTGAAATTTCCTAAGTCAAAGAAAAACAAATAGGGCGATGGGTTGATGGAGCGTAACGCTCGGTACACATTGAACTCATCTCCCCTAAATGGACGTGTGAATCTACGCGAAAGCACTATTTGAAAAACATCGCCCCGGTGGCAGTGGTCAATGCCTTTCTTCACCATCTGCAAATATTGTTCGTCTGTCAATGCAGAGCGTTCTTCCGCAACGGTTGCGAACTTGAAAGTGGCGAAACGGTTGGAGTAAATCAACTGCTCCACTTCGTCAACCGAATATCCAGCATATTGAACGCCTTGAACCCTGTTCTCAAACAGATACAACTCATTGGTGAAGTGGTCAATCACAATCACAAACCGAAACAACTTGTAGGCGATGTCGGGGATCGCATCGGCATTTTTCTGAATGTCAACTTTTTCGAAGAAGCGCACCGAGTCGTAGGCCATATAACCAAACAACCCAGCGTACGGGTATTTCGACAAACCGGGTTGAAACGAAAACGCATCTCGGAAACCCTCCAATTCTTTCAAAACATTGGTGGAAACAGGGCGCACCACTTCTTCGCCATTGGGCAGCGAAATGGCTACCTGCGTTCCATCCAAAACAAACGATGCAATGGGCTCGCAGCAGATAAAAGACAAGCTGTTTTCATTTCCATGGTAATCGGAGCTTTCTAGCAAGACGCTGCCCGCGAACACATCGCGCAACTTCAAATAAATGTTGACTGGCGTAATGGTGTCGGCCAGAAGTTTTTTGACTGTAGTTTCTAACTTAAAAATCATAATCGTCTTTAACTGTGATGCTTGTTTAAGGTGTCTCGTCTGGTCACTTCAATTTTCTTCCTCACTAGGACTGATTTATTTGATTACTATGACTCACAGTTTTTTATTTTTCACTTTCTTTTTCATTAGCAACGCGAAGTTTCCTGTCAAAACAGTGCCCACGCTAAACTCCATTGTTTTCTTATCATCAAGGGTAATTTTGAGAATTCCTTTGTCAGTATTCGCTTCATATTGATAGGTCGCGACTATTTTGTCAGCCTTGAACAGGTGGTTGGAATAAACAATTGTCAAGAGGCCGTCTTTGAAATTCCAAATCGCAACATTTGCTTTTAGTGAGTCCTTTGGAAAATTTAGTCTTCTAAGCTGAATTTCCTTTGAGTCTCGCAGTGCCGAGTCAGTAATATCACAAGTCGAACCCCATGCGGAGTTGTTTAAATTGTCAAAAAATAACGTCTGCCCGAAGCAAGTGACGCTTAGGATTAAACTGAATACTATCAAGATGATACTTTTCATTATCTGTCAATTAAAAATAAGCTAACTTCTCGCTAAAGAAGCGAGTTCCAGCTCTGCATCTCAAGCAAGTTTTATTTGTATTCATCATGGATTATCATAAGAATCACCTTCATCCAAATCATCTTCATCCAAGTCAAAACAATAAAAAACCCGCCCCGAAAGATTCGGGGCGGGCTCGTTAATGTTCTAGTTAATAGTTACTTATAACGCAGCAAGGCACCGAACCCCTTTAGGTTGCTGCCACCACCACATTATTGTAACGTTGCTTTTCATCATTATGCCTTTTTGCTTGTACGCTTTGTTTTTACTTTTGTCCCTGCCGCTACTTTTTTCCTGCTAGCACTACGTTTTAGTCGGGCTTTGATAGTCTTTTTTTTCCTTGAGTTACCGTAAGTGCCCAATGCAATTTTACCTCTTTTTGACTTCTTATCTCCTTTACCCATATAATTGATTTGAAACGCAATAATAAATGACCTTTTCCAAAATAAAAAATCGCAACAAACAAATTCTAAATAAACCTGTTTATTGAAGTATGGTAGAAAACAAATTTCGATATGGCAAAAGCGAGCATAGAAGTAATTGAAGCATTGCGTAACACGGCAAAGAAATTGGAGCAAAGCAACCAATATCAATGGGGCCACATGGGTTTGTGTAATTGTGGCTTTTTGGCACAAGAGGTGACCAAACTGACGAAAGCCGAGATTCATACACGTGCGATGCAAAGTAGTGGCGACTGGACTGAACAGTTGAATGACTATTGCCCCACCAGCGGCTTGCCGATGGACAACCTAATCTCTGAGTTAATGGCTTTTGGTTTTGATTCTGACGACCTCAAGCATTTGGAGCGCTTATCGGATGGCCGCGTGTTACAACAACTGCCTTTTGAGAAAAG
>JBJTHA010000016.1:0-6213 GCA_046094265.1 Cytophagales bacterium | reverse complement strand
TAGCCCCAGAACCAATGATGCCTGCGCCCATTGCTAGGTACTTTTTGTAATCCATTCTGGTCTGGTTAGCGTGATAGTAATCCAAAACTTTTTTGGCCTGTAACTGATCGGGGTCCAACTTTTGAATGTTGTTCATGACTTCGCCACGTTGCTTTTTAACAAAAGTTTCTTTTGAACCTCTACCCACCTATGGGCCCGTGCGGTGTTTGCGACCCTCACCAAATCCGATCAGCAGCAACTTTCCGAAAATCGCTTGCTGCTAACATTTCGGTATAAGCAATATATCTTCACTTTCGCGATTGAACATAACCTCCGAAGCCCGTGCCAAATCTGAAATATTGAATCTTAAATTAATCTTAAATCTCAATCTTAAGCGCTACTGGGCAATGGTCGGAGCCGAAGTACTCGTTGTAGATTAATGCATCTTTCAGTTTGCCTTGCAAACTGATGGGTGTCAAAAAATGATCGATGCGCCAGCCGATGTTTTTATCGCGGCCAAAAATCACCTGATTCCAATAGCTAAATTTTTGATCACTCGGGTAAAAATGTCGGAACGTATCGTTAAAACCGGCACCCAGCAACCGAGTGAAGCCGTCTATCTCTTGTTGCATATAGCCAGCAGATCTGTTGTAAGCCTCTTTGGGGCGCGCAAGGTCAATCGGCTGGTGTGCCACGTTGAAGTCGCCACAGACAATTACCGGCTTGCGCTTGTTCAACCACAGCAGGTATTCAAGAAAGGCAGCGTCCCATGTCTGGCGGTACTCCAGGCGAGCCAGCTCCGAACCTGAGTTGGGTGTGTACACCGTAACAATAAAGTAGTTGGTAAACTCTGCAGCAATTACCCTGCCCTCTTGGTCAAACTCCTCTATGCCAATGTCGTACGTAACGTTTACAGGTTCTTCTAGGGTGAGAATGGCTGTGCCGGAGTAGCCCTTGCGTACTTTCGATGAATTGACAAAACATTTATATTCTGGAAGCAGCTCGAGTGCAGAGAGTGCTTCTTCTTTGGCGGCCTTGGTTTCTTGCAGGCACAAGATGTCGGGTGCCATGGCCTTTACGCTAGGCAAAAACTCTTTTTTAATAATTGCGCGTATGCCATTTACATTCCACGATACGAAGTGCTTCATAATACCTTTTTTGGCTTTCTTAGTGTCTCGGTGCCTAAGTGGTAGAAAAATCTCTCACCACAAAGGCACTAAGACACTAACACATTTTATTCCAAGCAATGAAAATCAAAAATAGATACTTTTACCTGAAATGAAACCCCTGCGCACAGAACTGTTTGTCAAAAAGCCTGACTTCACCATTTCGTTGCGCGACCCAGTTTTTACCCTCGGCTCTTGCTTTGCCGATGCCATGGGGCAACAGTTGGTCGCCAACAAATTCAACGTGCAAGTCAATCCGTTTGGCACAGTGTATAATCCTGTTTCCATCCACCGCCTGCTGCGTTATTGTGTGGATGATACCAACATTGATGACACAGGCTATTTGAAGCGCGATGATTTTTATTTTCACCACGATTTTCACTCCACCCACGTAACAGCTTATCAAGAAGCTTTGGCAAAACAGCTTCAGCAACTCGTGCATGCCCAGCGCACGCACTTGGCGCAATCAAATATCTTGGTGCTAACCTACGGCACTGCCTTTGTTTATCGTAGAAATGACAATGGACAAATTGTTGCCAATTGCCACAAAGTGCCAGCTGCACAGTTCACCAAACAATTACTGACAGCAGAAGAGATGGTGCAAGACTTCCGGTCAATCAAAGACAAACTTAAATCTATCAACCCCGCGTTGAAAGTTATTCTTACGGTAAGTCCGGTGCGGCATATCAAAGATGGTCTGGAAGAAAATACGCTGAGCAAATCCATTCTTCGCGTAGGTTGCCATGCCTTGACACAAGAAAAAGATGTTGCCTACTTCCCCGTGTATGAATTAATGATGGACGACCTGCGCGACTATCGTTTTTACAAAACCGACCGCATTCACCCCACCGAAGAGGCCGAAGAATACATTTGGGAAAAGTTTACGGAAGCATACTTAGACGAGCGCACAAAATCACTGCTACAAGAGTGGAGCGAAGTTAAATCAGCACTGGACCACAAACCATTTCAGTCAGCGTCCATCGCGCACCAACAGTTTCTTCAAAAAACGTTGCTTCGGCTGCAAGATATTGCCAACCACATGAACGTGCGCGATGAAATTGCCGAACTGCAATCAAAAATGTATGCGTAACGGTTTGCTGATAAACGGACACATGGTGCAATTGGGCGAGGTAGCCAACGCCACGCCCCAAACTGAATTTGAGCGAAACCTATTTTCGTTTTGGCAAGCATGGCAAGCAGGTCAACAAGCATTTGAATTGCAGACCTCCGGCTCCACGGGTGCACCAAAAAAAATTCAAGTAAATCGCAGTCAACTGGAGGCCAGCGCACAAATGACGTTGGCAGCACTCAACCTCCACAAAAACGCAACGGCACTGGTTTGTTTGGACAGCCGCTACATTGCAGGCAGAATGATGTTGGTGCGTGGTTGGGTAGGCGGGCTAAACATGGTGGCAGTCGAGCCTTCGGCCAACCCGTTTGAAATGCTGACAAACGAGAAGATTGATTTTGTAGCGTTGGTTCCTTACCAGGTAAAAACTATTTTGAATTCGACCGAAAAAAAATGGTTCAACCAAATCAAACACGTGATTGTGGGGGGCGCCCCACTGGACCAAGTGACAAAAAAATTGCTGCAACCTTTTGATGCTCAGTTTTACGAAACCTTCGGCATGACGGAAACAATCTCGCACATTGCGCTGAAAAAAATAAATGGGCCAAGGCGATCAGATTATTTTAAAATTCTACCGGGCGTGCGCATTGAGCAAGACGAACGCGCCTGCCTTTGCATTGAGGCCCCGCACCTGCCCACTAAAATTATCACCAACGATGTGGTGGAAATGAGAAGTTTAGAAGAGTTCATCTTGCTGGGTCGTGTAGACAACGTGATCAACTCGGGCGGCATCAAAATCTTTCCAGAATCTACCGAACGGAAAATTGAACTCATCTTTTCTGACATGCAGTTGACCAACCGTTACTTTGTTGCCGGCTTGCCAGACGAAAAATGGGGACAACAGGTGGCGTTGGTGATAGAGGGAGATTTGTCAAAAGCAGTTACCGAACAACTGGCAGATCAACTAAAAAAAAGATTGTCAAAATTTGAGGTACCCCGTGCTATCGAGTTTGTCGGGAAGTTTGCCGAAACCGCAACCGGAAAAGTAAATCGCGGATTGTCTGTGCAGAATCTTTCGTGAGCCTACTTCATCTGCGCGAAATAAGGGTGCTCCGGATTCACAATCAATTGTTGACGAAGTGGGTCAATCAATACATCCATGTCTTCCAAAGGTATCGCTCCCAACAAAACTTCTGAATCACCCGGTAACACCATCGCGTGCGTAAGCGTTCTCCTATTCTTAAACTTCAATTCAATAGGACCAACCACCTCGCATTCTTTAATAGAGCCATCGGCCATTTGAGCTTTGCGCTTCTCTAACACTGGTAATTCCAATTGCTCCTGAATATTTTCGTTGATGGCCAACATGTATGAGCCCGTATCTACTAAGGCATTTACAAAAATATGGCGCACTTCATCTTTGTCAATTACATTTCTCCGGACCATCGCCAAATCATCGGCATTGATCAGTTCTATTTCCGCGTAAACAAGGCCCATATTTTCGTTTTTGTTTACCATGCAATACAAAGATACATACTCTCAAATGATCTCAACATTAAAACCCTCACTGCTTCCGTGACTCGCGTGCACTCGAGCCACTGGAAAACAGATATTGGCAACCGCTAAGTTAGTATCCTATGTTTCTTGAAAATCAATTCTTCTTGCTCTTTAAACTCATAATGTCCTTCTGCAAATCCAACACCACGCTGGCCAACTGCTCTACCGAAACATCGCTTTTACTTTCCACATCGGGAAACTGTACGCTGATATAGGCTTTTGCAGCCCACACTTCCATCACATCACTTGCATCAATTTGGTAAGGCGCGTATTGCCGATTGTCCGACACTAAAAACAGTTTGCCTGTTTCGTCTAAATAATTGAACACGCGCTTGTACACAATACCCTCTCGCTGCGACACCAAAATGTAGGTCTTGCCGCTTTTTATATGCTTGAGATTCTCCACGTACTCACCAATCACAACAGTACCCGGTAAAATCGGTAGCATTGAGTCGCCCGAAATCTCAAATGCGCGGTAGGTGCCTTGCTTCAATATCGGCAACTGAAACCTTGGCAGCTCTTTCACATATTCCGCATCGGCATAACCATTAAGGTAACCTGCCGCTGCTTTCATGGGTACCAACTCAATATTGTCGCGGCCGTTCAAATCTTGTGTTACCACTACTACTTCTTTGCCCAACGCACTGGTTTTTGCTTCAGGTTTTTCTTTGGATAAGTCTTTTCCAATCAGGTCATCTACCGAAATACGGCACACATCGGCAATCTTTTGTAGCAACTCCAGCTTCGGCTCGGCCCTTCCTTCTTCATAGGCACCCAACAATGAGCGTTTGATGTCCAACTTTGCAGCAAACTGGTCTTGCGTCAGCTTCATTTGTTTGCGCAACGCGCGAAGGTTTTCATTCAGGTTAGTCATGGATTAACGTGTTGGGGTATTAAAGTTTTGAGGTGTTGTCTTTTCTATTTCCTAAAAATCAGAATCCTGCCGCTGTTTACTTGCCGCATGCCCAGTGAGTACAAATTGCGTTGAAAATACTTGGGCCGATCGCTCATGCCATCTACATGCCGATGGATTTTGGCAATCACCTCCTGCAAAGGCGTAAACGGCTCCGCGAGCAAATAGCCGTAGTAGTTTTCGGGCGCACCCTCGGTTGTAAAATTGATTTGAAACTTCCCCGAAGTCAGCTTTTTGCTTTTTAAATGCAGTTTGGGCGATTCCATAGCTAATATTTTTAGCTAAATAAGGCAATGTTGTTCATCTACACAAATAAATTAGCTAAATAATTTAGTTTTTTAGATTGGAAGGACTGAAAAAATCACGTATTCGCAGATTTGTGACTGAAATTCGGCACTGCCGATTACTCCGCTAAGAACATCGGCTCCTCTTCGGGCGTAGTGGGAAATAGTTGGCGTAAGTCCCACATTTTCTGCGGGTTGTAGGTCAATTTGCCGGCAGCCACCTGCAAGGGCGACTCTATATTATTGACGTACAAGCTACCCGTTCCCAACCCTTGCGGAATGGTGATTGGGTACTGCGAAGTGAACTGCGCAATCGCGTTCAATCCAATATTCGACTCCAGTGCGGAGGTCATCCACCACCCAATTCCGAGCTTATCGGCCACGGCAATCCACTCCGCGCTGGCCTGCAGCCCACCCATTAGCGAAGGTTTTAGAATAATGTATCGGGGCTTCAGCTTATTTAGCAATGGCTCGCGTTGCTCAGGTGGCTCGCCAATTAACTCTTCATCCAACGCCACGGCCACAGGCGATTCGCGGCAAAGCAATTCCAGTTGGTCTGAACCGACCCTTATGGGTTGCTCAATGCTGTGCACATCAAACCGAGCCAAGGCGCGCAACTTATCCAAGGCGTCTTCTTTAAATGCTCCGTTGGCATCCAATCGGATCATGATCTGCTGCTTAAAATACTTTCTACGGATGTACTGTAAAATATCACATTCCTTTTCAAAGTTGTGGCTCCCCACTTTCATCTTAATGCAGGTAAAGCCATCGCGGATCTTTCTATCAATTTGCTGTAGCATGTAGTCGAGCCCACCCATCCAAATTAGTCCATTGATGTAGATGGGTATGCCACGGACAAAATCAGTTTCAACAATCAAGCGCTTACCACTCAGTAACAAATCGAGCAATGCTACTTCTACCGCAAAAACAACTGAAGATGATGCCGGCACAAGTTGGTGCATTTTTAAGAACGCATGCACACCGACCAGATCGGTGGTGTTCACTCGTAGTGTCACACCCTTAATGCGCTCGATCCACTCCGTTAATTCACGTTCGGCTTCCTCCAAGGTTTCTTTGCTCAATCCCACCAAGGGCGCGCACTCGCCAAGGCCAAACAGTTCGGGTTGTTCAGTGTTCCATACTTTCAAAAACCAACACTTGCGCTCTTTCATCGCGCCACGCGAGGTGCGGGCTTCGAAGTTGAATTGCAAGGTGTGCGGATGAATGCTGGCGGAAAGCGGCATA
>JBJTHA010000015.1:0-6796 GCA_046094265.1 Cytophagales bacterium | reverse complement strand
TATTAATTCCGCATGAAAATCTGTTAAGAACCGGAAATAGTTCAGCCGGTTGATTGTTGTTTGAACAACGAATATTTTATCAAGTTTACCGAATACTGAGGCTTATTTTTGTCGACCTTTGCGGTGGCAAAATAGAATGACAATGACGAAATCAAGGTTTGGCTTAATCATTTTAGTGTTAGGAACAGTAGCCGTTTCTTGCAATAAGGACTTTAAGGATTTATCTGCAGACAGTTCTTTGACTGCAAACAATGAAGTCCTTAGTGAGTCGTATTCAATAGATGTAGAAGATCTATCTGCGGTGGCAGTACTCTCTGATCCGAATGCGGGCGGCCGAGCCGAATCGGGTTTGATGGATGATCGTTTTGGGTGCGCAACAATCACTCGCACAACTGGTACAGAACCGTTTACCGGAACGATCACGGTGGACTTTGGCGATGCAGGTTGCAAAGACCGTAAAGACAACACCCGCAAAGGGAAGATGGTAATTAGTTATAAGGGCAAGAGGAACCTTCCGGGATCCACCTGCGTAACAAGACTGGTGAATTATAGCTTGAATGATGTCAAGATTGAGGGTACTCGCACGATTTCATCGGATGCTTCAAGCACAGACAATAAGCCTGTGTTTAAAGTGAAGTTAGATAGCGGCAAGACCACTTGGCCAGATGGCACATTTGCAACGCACGAGTTTTTGCATGTAAGAACGTGGTTCAGAACCTCCAATGCATCTGAGGACTCTTGGCAGGTGTTGGGGTCGGGTAGGGGAGTGAGCCGAAGAGGCACAAATTATGAAATGTGGATCCGCCAAAGCACTCCTTTACTCTACAAGAAATCTTGTGAATCGGTGGGGGTTTTCATTGCGGTGTCTGGTGTAAAAGTGGTGAAAAAAGATGGTAAAGAGATCACCATCGACTATGGAAATGGCGTTTGCAACAATTTGGTGACCGTAACCTTCAATGGTGTGAGCAAGGTGATTGAAATTTCAAAGAAGGGCGGTTAAAAATCCTGATGCATTTATAAACGAGACCCCGCATTTTGTGGGGTTTTTTTTTGCTTTGCCTTTTATAGGTTATCAATAACTTTGTGCTAACCACTATGAAGCAATACCACGAATTACTCCGCCATATTTTGGCAACAGGCGTGACCAAGACCGATCGGACAGGCACCGGAACATTGTCCGTTTTTGGCTATCAGATGCGATTTGACTTGCAAGACGGATTTCCATTGGTGACCACCAAGAAACTGCATTTGCGCTCCATTATCTATGAATTATTATGGTTTCTCAATGGTGATACCAATATCAAGTATTTGAAGGATCACGGTGTCACCATTTGGGATGAGTGGGCTGATACGGACGGTAACCTTGGGCCGGTATATGGGTACCAGTGGCGCTCGTGGCCGGGGCGAAACGGTGAGACGATAGATCAGATTTCAAAAGTCATCGATCAAATCAAAAATAAACCACATTCGCGCAGGCATATGGTCACTGCCTGGAATCCTGCAGATGTAGATCAGATGGCGCTGCCACCTTGCCACGCCTTGTTTCAATTTTATGTGGCAGAAGGTAAGTTGTCATGCCAATTGTACCAACGTTCTTGCGATACTTTTTTAGGTTTGCCATTTAATATTGCTTCCTACGCATTGCTCACGCACATGGTAGCGCAGCAATGTGATTTGCAAGTGGGTGATTTTGTTTGGAGTGGTGGAGACGTGCACATTTACTCCAACCATCTTGATCAAGTGAATACGCAACTGGCACGCGAACCCTACCCGCTGCCCACACTCAATATCAAGCGGAAGCCTTCTAACATTTTTGACTACCAATTTGAGGATTTCGAGATATTGAACTATCAAGCCCATCCTTCAATTAAAGCACCTATTGCAGTATAAGCCAGTTTTGTAAACTGGCACGATACGTTATTTTTGCGGGCTAAAAAATACCAGAAACAGTTTAAGAAATAGCAAAAAAGGAATATCCTTTTTGAGGTTATTACGTTATAAACCCCGTATGTCTGAAAAAAGCAGTGTTTTTGATATGATTGGGCCAGTTATGATTGGTCCATCGAGTTCGCACACTGCGGGGGTGGTGCGCATTGCCAAAGCGGCCATTAAAGTATTGGGCGGCATACCCGACAATTCTGAAATAACGTTTTACAATTCATTTGCCCGAACCTATGAGGGGCACGGAAGCGATCGGGCCATTCTTGCCGGGTTAATGGACTTCGAAACAGATGACAAGCGAATAAAGGAGTCAATTGAGATTGCCACCCAAAAGGGATTGAAATACCATTTTAAGTCGGTCGGTAATGCATCTACGTTGCACCCTAATTCCATAAGGCTCAAACTAACCAAAGGGAACAAGCAAATAGAAGTGTTGGGCGAAAGCAAAGGCGGAGGCATTATTAATATTGCAGAGGTAAATGGTTTTAAAGCAGACTTCAGCGCCAACCTCCATACCGTCATCATTTTCGCTGGTGACGTAAAGGGAAGCGTGGCTTTTATTGCCAATGTTATTGCACACGATGATTGCAACATTGCCACCATGTCGGTTTCCCGCAAAGGAAAAAACGATATAGCTTGTTTGGTGATTGAAATGGACTCAGGTATTAAACCTGTAACTTTCGAATATTTAAAGAGTCTTAGTTGGGTTAACGAAGTGATTTATATACCAGATATCAACCGATAATATGCCGATACGTTTACTATTTTTCCTCTTAGTATTTTGTGTAACTAGTGTTTTTGGACAAACCACCGACAAAAAAGTTTACACGCTAAAAGAGTGTGTGGAGATAGCGCTCAAAAACAACCTTACGGTGAGGCGCAATCAGTTGAGTGTAGAAACGGCAGATATCAACTTGCTTCAATCTCGAATGACGATATTACCCACTGTTAACTTAGGTGGTTCTACGGGTTACAACTGGGGTCGTTCCATTGACCCTACTACCAACCAATTCATTGACCAGCGAATTCAAAATGCCAACATTAACGGTAACGCCAGCTTGCTACTATTCAATGCATTTCGGGTAATGAACACGATCCGCCAAAGCGTTAACGATAAAGCGGCTGCTGATAATGATTTCACAAAGGCAAAGAATGACGTGGTTTTAACGGTGATTACCAACTACACGTCCGTGATCTTTAACCGTGAATTGTTTCAAACGGCCCAATTTCAGTTGAAGACTACCGAGCAGCAATTGGAGCGAACCAAAAAACTAGAGCAGGCAGGTTCTGTGCCAATTGGTAACGTATTGGATCTGGAGGCGCAATTAGCCACCAACGAACTAAACGCTGTGCAACGCGAGAATGCGTATAATCTTTCCTTGTTGCAATTAAAGCAAGCGCTTCAACTTCCAGCGTCAACGCCCATGGAAATTGAGGTTCCCGAATTAGGTTTGGATGACGAAGCACTGGCTGAAACGTCAGAACAGATCTATGACATCGCCCGGCAAAATATGCCCGAAATAAAAGCGGCAGTTTTTAGAGTGGAGAGTTCGAATTATGCGCTGAAAGCTGCAAGAGGAAATCTCTTCCCGCGTTTGAGTTTAAATGGAAGTGCATTTACAAACTATTCAAGTGCGGCTGTGATTAGACAAAATACATTATCAGTAGATAACCCAGTGATTGGTTTCATCGATGGCAATCCAAGCCAAACGGTCCGTTCCATTCAGACAGGGATTCCAACAGGGGGCTCGTTGGTGGAAAAACCATTTGGTGATCAATTCTCAGATAATATTTCTCGCGCAGCTTCGATTAGTTTGCAAATTCCTGTTCTCAACGGCTTTAGCGCACGTGCCAGTTTGCAACGGAGCAAAGTTACCGCAGACCAAGCGCGCGTTAACCTTACCGATGCAGAAAACCGTTTGCGTCAAGCTATTGAAACAGCCTACAACGATGCAACGGCTGCTACCAAAACCTACAACTCATCTGCCCGTGCTGTAAAAGCACGCGAAGAGGCTTTTCGCATGACCAAGCAACGTTATGATGCGGGAGCCACAAACTACGTTGACTATCAAGTTTCTGAAAATAATTTGTTCGCAGCGAAGTCTGACTTAGTACGCGCCAAGTACGATCTGATTTTCAAGAAAAAAGTGCTCGACTTCTATCAAGGTAAACCCATCGACTATTAATAATTCTTCTACTCCATGATACCAAAAACTACAAAGCCCAAGAAAAAGTCCAGTAAGATATTGTATTGGGGCATCGGTGCCCTCGTGTTCCTTATCATTTTCCTCATCATTGGTAAATCGGCCGGGTGGATTGGCAAATCGAGAGAGTTAGAGGTAGAACTGACCAAATCGAAAAAGGCATCCATCACCGAAAAGGTAAGTGCTTCTGGCACTGTGCAACCTGTTGTGGAAGTAAAGTTGGCACCCGAAGTTTCTGGCGAGATAATCGACTTAAAAGTTCAAGACGGGGACTCAGTGAAACTTGGAGATGTATTGGTGAAAATTCGCCCAGATGTTTGGGTGAGTCAATTGGAACGCTCGGAGGCTTCATTAAGTCAACAAAAGGCAAATCTTGAATCATCTCGTGCATCGTTGGCACGTGCAGAGGCTACCTTCACCAGAGCGGAGCAGGATTACAAGCGCCAAGAAAAACTCTGGAAGGAGAAAGTTATTTCAGAGTCGGATTGGCAATTGGCTCAGCAGAACTACAAGGTAGCTCAAAACGACTTGAAGTCGGCTCAGCAAACTTTGGAAGCAGCCGGATTTATTGTGAGTAGCACCAATGCATCGGTAAAGGAATCGCGTGAAAACGTAAGACGCACAACGGTATATGCGCCCATGAAAGGTATTGTGTCGAAATTGAACGTGAAGAAAGGCGAGCGCGTGGTGGGCACTGCGCAAATGGCCGGTACCGAAATGTTGCGTATTGCTGATTTGAATAAAATGGAAGTACGCGTAAACGTAAATGAAAATGACATCGTTCGCGTGCATCTTCGCGACAGTGTGATGATTGACGTGGATGCGTATAGCAGTACAGGGAAACAATTCAAGGGACTGGTGACGAATATTGCCAACACCGCCAAAGACAAAACATCGGCCGATGCTATCACTGAATTTGAAGTTCGCATTCTGATTTTGCGTTCCTCTTATGAAGATCTGATTGCAAAGGGTAACAAATTCCCATTCCGACCCGGTATGACTGCCAGTGTGGATATCATTACGCAACGAAAAGAGAATGTGCTTTCGGTGCCTTTGGCTGCAGTAACGACTCGCAGCGATGAAAAAAACAAAAAAGATGAACAAAAAGGAAATGACGACAACAAACGAGAGGTAGTAGACACCAGCAAACCAAAAGCAGAGAAGAAGGCAGATAAAGTAGTGGTTTTTGTCAATGACAAAGGCATTGCCAAAATGAAAGAAGTGAAAACAGGTATTAGCGACTATGATAATATTGAAATTCTCTCCGGCATTGCAGAAGGAGAGGAAATAGTAACGGGCCCGTTCCTGGTAGTTTCAAAACGTTTGAAAGACGGAGAAAAAATTAAACCAGCAAAGAAAGAAGATAAAGAAAAGGAAGCCGACAAGAAGGCTGAAAAGTAAGGTTTACCCCAAAACCGAGCGAACGAGCCCCGCACCATGCGGGGCTTTTTGTTTACCTTCGCGTTGACAACAAACAGAATATGATTTTACACCCTTGGCATGAGGCACCTGTTGGGATCAACCCTCCGGAGTATATTAATGGCATCATTGAAATTTCGGCCGGTATGCGTACGAAATATGAAGTCGATAAGGAAACCGGTTTGCTGAAGCTTGATCGCATTTTGTATTCTGCCGTGTATTATCCGGCCAACTACGGGTTCATACCTCAAACACTGGGTGATGACAATGACCCTTTGGACATCATGATTTTGTGCCGCGAACCGATTCAGCCACTCTGCCTCGTACCAGCTCGTGTAATTGGTGTGATGCGTATGGTAGACCAAGGCAAAGCTGATGATAAGATTTTAGCTGTAGCGGAAAATGATGCTAATACCAAACACCTCAAAGACATCAGCGAGTTGGCCTCGCACTTTAAGCTCGAGTTGAAGGAATTTTTTGAGAGCTACAAAAAGCTGGAAAACAAGGTAGTAACAGTGCCTGACTTTCAAGGCAAGGAAACGGCAGAAATTATTATCGAGAAGGCCATTCAATATTATCAATCGGAGTTTAAAAAGTAATGAGACCGAAGTCTTTTCTCATTATTCAAACCGCGTTTATTGGAGATGTGATTTTGGCCACGGCATTAATTGAAAAATTTCATGCCTTTTTTCCAGATGCACACATCGATTTTTTACTTCGCAAAGGAAACGAGGGGTTGTTGGTGAACCATCCGTATTTGCGCGAGGTGATTGTGTTTGACAAGAAGAACAAGTACTCAAACCTCTGGAAGCTCTTAAAAAAAATACGCAGCACGCAATATCACGTACTCATTAATGCCCAACGGTTTGCCACAACGGGCATCATTACAATTTTTTCAAAAGCAGGACAGACGGTGGGCTTCGATAAGAATCCCTTTTCTTTTTTGTTCTTAAAGCGAATTAAACATCAGGTTGGGGCATTGCATGAAGTGGAGCGCAACCAAAAATTGATTACACATTTAACCGATCCTGTTGCTGCAAAGCCTAGGTTATACCCTTCATCGGCAGATGAAGCTAAAGTAAAGCCATTTGTTGTAGGCAGGTATTTTTGTCTAGCACCCACTTCGGTTTGGTTTACCAAACAATGGCCTACCGAAAAGTGGATTGAGTTGATTCAAGTGATTGCGAACAAAGCTGACGCAATTTATTTGTTGGGTGCGCCCACTGACCACC
>JBJTHA010000014.1:0-2539 GCA_046094265.1 Cytophagales bacterium | reverse complement strand
ACCTCATCATAGGTTCTATTTTCTTTTGAAATAAAGACGATGTACTTGATCGGAGACTCTTTCGCCATGGGATATGAAGGGATCGGATTCTCGCTCTCTGCAGAGGTGAATTCTTTGAAACGGAAATTATTGGCAACTACTCTTTCAGTAAGGGCTTCCAATTCCACGTCCGTGGGAATATCAATGATTGAAACCGTGCCCCGCATCAATGCACCTATGTAACTGGCGTAGGGATGATCAAAAGGCGGCTCGAAGTCTTTTCCTCCATTCGGCCCGCTGCCGAAGCCTTTGGCATTGGAAACGATCAACTGCTTGCCGTTAGGAGTTACTTTTAACTTCGAGGGAAACCAACCCGTGGGGATGTGACCCAGTACTTTCCTAGAATCTAAATCAATTACCGCGACAGCGTTGATGCCCGCTTCCGCCACATACAATCTTTTCTGATCTGGCGAAATAGCCAAGCCGAAAGGAATGATGCCTTTTAAATTTTTTAGTCGCTTGTCTAATTTCAATTCGATGCTCTCTACTACTTTATTTTTCTGAGCATCAATCACGGATAGGTTGTCGTTGCTTCCATTGCTGACGTATACAAATTGATCGGTAGCAACCATAGAATTTGGGCTTGATCCACCTACGGCAGAAATTCCGTCAATCTCCTCTCCCACCAGCACACCTGTTTTTACTTTCGAAGTTACAGCCGGAATTTCATTGCTCACATCAACGCCCCACACTGAAAATGACTCGGGTGCATTCGGATCGCCTAAGCCAGCAAATTCAATCGAGTCGTTCTTCACTCCTTCTTTCATTTCTTTGGAGCCGTAAGCGGAAGTGGGAAATTTAGACGCGGTTTCATTTAATCTTTTCTTGTCTAAACTCTTAATGTAGGAATATTCGAACATCCCCACATTGGCAACATAGACCGTCTTTTCATCGGGCGACAATGCAATGCCAAAAGGATAACGGCCTGTGTTCACATTGTGAATGACTTGATTACTCTTTGTATCTATCACCATCATGCGAAAACCAATTTGATCAACAGCATAAAGTTTTGATCCATCTTTGCTCAATACCATATCGCCAATGTAGCCATCGCTGTAGTCCGTTCCGTCAAATGATTTGTTGCAAATGATCTCTGCTAATTTTTTATTCGTCATCAAATCAAAAACATAAATTTTGTTTTGTTGCCCTCCCGCCACAAATACTTTCTGTCCGTCTGGAGAAATGGCCAAGCCCATGAACGTTGCTTCCAACAAGCCTTTCTCCGGGTTGAGTGTTTCTGGTATTTGTTTTATGATGGGTGAAGCAGTGTTGTAATCGCTGATGATTGAAATTGAAAACGGCCCTACGCCCGAGTTGGCAGTAATGATCGTTTTTCCATCCGGGCTTAGGGTTAACCCAAATGGGTGAGGTGCAACCGTAATTTGTTTTCCTGTTGGCGTGATGATTCTTCCGTTAGGGAGAACAGTTGCTCCACCACGATTGATTTTGGTGTATTGATTACCGGCAGGTGCTGAGGCAATCCAAATCTTTTCTGCGCTCTTGCTACCCTTGGTTGAGCAAGAAATGAATACAATTAGCACTAAACCACAAAGAGTAAATTTCATTTGAATTGGTTATTTAAAATACTGATATGACGCAAAGCGAGTTTGAATGTCAGGTTTAGCCTACCTACCAGCAATCTTCATGCTTTACTTAAGTCTTGCTAGATAAAGCTAGCAAATTACTTTGCAATAGCCGTTGCCACAGCCCCTCCCACTGGTTTTTCATTTTTATAATCGATCCCAAGCAAACCAGCCAATGTTTTTGCGACCTGATTTTGATAGAGTTGCTGTTCGCCTTTCATCTCACCAGTGGATCCCGTGTCGGGTCCTAAAAAGGCAAACCAGATCTCGTCCGCAAAAGCCATTTTAGCCCCGTGATGTTTCCAGTCCTCATCGTTTACGTTTCCACGACCATGATCAGTGGTGATGATGATCGTAGTTTTATTCTTGTACTGCGGTTGTGATTGGAGCCATTCCCAAAGGGTTTTGATAAATCCATCTGTGTAGTTTGCGGCATGCAGGTATTTGTCGTACTCACCTTCATGTGCCCAATGATCGGTTTCATCAAAGGAAAGGAAAAGTACTCTAGGTCTATTTTTCTTGAGATATTCAAAGGCATAATGGAAAGTTAACGCATCTACCCTCGTTCCGCCTGTGTTGTTGGGAAGTTGAAACATGAGTTCGTCCAATAGCTTTTCAGATTCATTTGGGTAGCGAGACTTGGTTAAACCAGAATTGACCGGAATGCCATTGCGCTTGGTATTGATGATCCACGGAAATGTTTCCCATGATGTATAAGCTGCAATTCTCCCTTTAAAATCTTTCTGTTCGTTCAGAAACTCCAACACATTTTTATTGGGGTTGTCATTGGCATCGTTACTGTTGATTTTTTCATCGTCTGCGAAACCGCAAAGAATTTCATTGTAGCCCGGATAGGAGAACCACATTTTGTTAGCTGTATTCACTTTGCTCCCAAGGTTTCTATTTCCGTACAATTG
>JBJTHA010000013.1:0-2547 GCA_046094265.1 Cytophagales bacterium | reverse complement strand
TCAGAAATGGTTATGAACTTATCTGAAATGCTACGGTATCAATTGGAAAGTAATGCCAAAGAGAACATCGCACTAGAAAAGGAAATTGAATTTTTAACACACTACCTCTATTTTGAAAAGAGGAGATTTCCTGCGAATGTTCAAATCAATTTTAAATGTGAGGTGGATAAACCACAAACCAAAATTGCCCCAAACCTGCTCATGCCATTGATCGAGAATGTTTTTAAACATGGGCTACTGATTGGCGAGCCTTGCGCAGTAGAGATCGACTTGACGCTTAAAAATGGAGAACTTAACTTCCACACGCAAAACAAGGTTAACGAGATTCCAAATAAAAATTCCACTGGTATTGGGTTAAACAATCTGCAAAAAAGATTGGTTTTTCTTTACGAAAGCAGATTTACTTTACATCAAGAGAAAATTGGTAATCACTATCACGCCAAACTAGCTATTCAGTCCCTAAAATGAAAATGACCTGTATTATTGTTGATGATGAACCGGACGCACACGCATTACTCAATCTTTATTGCGCACAATGCGGGTCGATCAGTGTAAAAGGTAATTTCTATGATGCTTTAAAGGCAAAACACTTTTTGGATGAGAATGAAGTGGATTTACTTTTTCTCGACATTCATCTTCCACAAATTAATGGACTGGAATTGTTAAAACTCTTGAGCCGGCAACCAAAGGTCATTTTTACCACAGCTTATAGTGAGCACTCTTTAGAGGCTTTTGAATTTAATGTAATTGACTATCTACTGAAACCAATAAGATTTGATAGATTTATAAAAGCAGTCAGTAAGGTGAGCGACAGTCGAGTGCTAAAGTCTCTTCCAGAGCAAATCAATCTTGGAGATAGTATTGATTTTTCGTTGCGTCCCAGCGAGGTTTCTTACATCGAGGCATTCGGAAATTATATCAAAGTGCATTTTAAAAGTAAAATGATATTGCTTCATGTGACCATGAAACATGCCGAGGACAAACTAAAGCCTTATCAATTTATTCGGATTCATAAATCATATCTGGTCAACCCAGAGGTAATTGTCCATTTCAACGAAAGCCTTTGCATGCTTAATGGAAATGTTGAACTACCCATAGGCATAAGTTATCGACAGCAAGTAAGACAATTGTTGTCTCAAAATTCTAGGAAAATAAACAAAATAGTAGTTTCAAACTAAAGCTGTAAATCCCAAGAATTTTTATTCTTTTTATGCTTGTGCTCCAACTCGTTGCTTGCTGGTGTACATGTGCTATGGTCAAACTGAGCCAGGGGATCAATCCTAGCGCATCCTACTTTTTGGTGATTCTAGTCATGATGAACGGTTTTTCAATGGGTAGTTATTGCTTTACCTGGCTCAACATTGGATTTCATTAAATTAAAACCGAACTTGATCGCTACATTTTAACTACATTGAAATGAATAAAAATCTTTGGCCGGTATTCCTTCTCGTTACGTTAACTTCATTCGCGCAGTTGCCGCATGTTGCTAAGGGCAAAATTGAGCGATTGGAACCCCTCTCATCAAAATATGTTACGCCAAGGCAGGTTGATATTTGGTTACCGGAAGGGTACATACCAACCAAGAAATACGCGGTACTGTATATGCACGATGGTCAAATGTTATTTGATTCCACCACTACATGGAACGGGCAATCGTGGAAAGTAAGCGAAACCTTACAACAACTGCTGGCAGCCCAACGCATTAAAGATGTGATAGTAGTAGGTATTTGGAATGGTGGAGCCACCCGGCACTACGATTACTTTCCGCAAAAGCCTTTCGAATCTCTTGCACCCTTAGAAAAAGACACGGTAGTCAAACAATTGCAGTTTGCCGGAAGAATCGAAAAGGGTTTTACACCAAATTCCGACAATTACCTCAATTACCTTGTTCTTGAGCTCAAGCCATTGATCGACAAAAGGTATTCAACACTACCAAATGCCAAAAATACGTTTATTGCGGGCAGCAGCATGGGCGGGCTTATCTCTATGTACGCGATTTGCGAGTACCCCAAGGTATTTGGTGGTGCCGCCTGTTTAAGCACCCACTGGCCAGGTACTTTTGCCAACAAGAACAATCCAATACCTGCTGCCTTTTTAAGGTATTTGAAGAAGAACTTACCCAACCCCAAAACGCACAAAATTTACTTCGATTATGGCGACCAAACACTTGATGCGCTGTACCCTGCGCTTCAGCAACAAGTTGACCGAGTGATGCGGACAAAGGGATATGGTCCCAAGTCATGGATAACGTTGTCGTTTCCGGGTGAAGACCATAGTGAAAAGGCTTGGGCGAAACGGCTGGCCAAACCTGTTGAGTTTTTACTTCAGAAATGAAATGCGCAGTCAACTTATTTGGTTTCTTCTCTTACTGCCGCCCGCTTCAGCAGTAGCCCAAGCCGATTTGGGCTCGTGGAGTATATTTAGTGTGAAGGCAAGCGTTGGAGAAAAATGGGGTGTTTTTGCAGAAGGTCAAATACGGTCGCTTAAGTTGTACAGCAATTTTCATTACCACGAAATTAAAGGAGGGATAAGCTATGCCTTAGATAA
>JBJTHA010000012.1:0-11577 GCA_046094265.1 Cytophagales bacterium | reverse complement strand
GACATCTACTGACCAGGAGTTGGGGCTGTCGGCTTTGGTTTTTTGGAGTTCTATGAACTCGGCAAGGTCGTTTTCATTCAGTGGGTTGGTCTTGCCCAAATTGCGGTCGAGGTTCAACTGGTAAAACCAAACGTTGCGTGTGGCTTTGCCTTTTTCAAAAAACAACACAACGGTTTTTACGCCTGCACCGGTAAACGTGCCACCGGGCAAATCCAACACGGTATGCAGGTTGCAGTTTTCCAACAAGGTTTTGCGTATGGCAACTGTGGCATTGTCGGTATTGCTCAAAAAAGTGTTTTTAATTACCACACCTGCCTTGCCACCTGCTTTGAGTATTTTAATGAAGTGCTGCAAAAAAAGCGAAGCGGTTTCGCCTGTTTTAATCGGGAAGTTTTGTTGCACTTCGGCACGTTCCTTTCCACCAAAAGGCGGATTGGCAAGCACCACATCATAGCGGTCTTTTTCCTGTATGTCGGCAAGGTTTTCGGCAAGCGTGTTGGTGTGTATGATGTTGGGCGCTTCCACACCGTGCAAAATCATATTCATAATGCCAATGATATACGCCAATGATTTTTTCTCTTTGCCGTAAAAGGTGCGTTTTTGCAGTATCTCGGTTTCTTTGGTAGAAAGTGATTTGCTGTTTTTCAGATAGTCGAACGCTTCGCATAAGAAGCCAGCACTGCCTACTGCACCGTCATAAATTTTGTCGCCAATTTTTGGGGCAACCACTTTTACAATGGTGGTAATGAGCGGTCGGGGCGTGTAGTATTCGCCACCATTGCGCCCGGCATTGCCCATATTTTTGATTTTGTCCTCATACAGGTGGCTCATTTCGTGCTTCTCTGCGTGGGTGCGGAAACGCAACTCGTCAATACGGTTAATCACTTCACGCAAATTGTAGCCGCTTTGTATGCGGTTTTTTAGTTCGCTGAAAATCTCGCCAATCTTGTATTCAATGGTGTCGGCACTCTCAGCACTCAGCTTAAACTTTTTGAGGTAAGGAAAGAGTTTGTTGTTTACAAAGTCGGTGAGGTCGTCACCTGTCAGGGCTTTGTGGTGGTCGAGTTTTCCGTCTTTGCCTTTCGGCATTGCCCAAACTGTCCATTGGTAATCTTTGTCAATAATAGGCGTGTAATTCTTACCTGTCAGTTCGGCTGCTGTGGCTCGGTCTTTCTCCAAGTCGTCCAAATATTTAAGGAACAAAATCCAAGAGGTTTGCTCCACATAGTCTAATTCACTGCCGCAACCTGCGTCTTTGTGAAGTATATCGTCAATATTTTTAAAAGTCTGCTCGAACATTAGTTATCTCTGTTTAAATTTTTATTAACTCAATTACCACCAATTTGTAAAGTTATCATTCCTGTTGAAGTGGCAGCAGCATTTTTGCCAAAAATGGCCGCAGAGTTGGCTCTTGTGGTTGCAGTGCAAGAACTTTTCCACAATGTTTTTGTTGTTATATTTGACTTTTAAATTGTCAATTGTAAATCTATAATCATAAATTCTAATTACTATGGCTTTTACACTCCCCGCGCTCTCGTATGCTTTCAATGCACTAGAGCCACACATCGATGCTCGCACCATGGAAATCCACCATGGCAAGCACCACAACGCGTACGTTACCAATTTGAACAATGCCGTTGCCGGCAAGCCGGAGGAAAATTTCAGCATTGAAGAAATTTGCAAAAACATTTCTAAGTATCCTGCTCCTGTTCGCAATAACGGTGGCGGTCACTACAACCACAGCTTATTCTGGACCATTATGAGCCCCAACGCGGGCGGTTCTCCCACTGGTGCATTGGCCGATGCCATTCATGCTGCCTTCGGAAATTTCGATGAGTTCAAAGCCAAATTCAATGCGGCTGCCGTAGGCCGCTTCGGGTCGGGTTGGGCTTGGTTGATTAAGGGGGCAGATGGCAAACTCGCCATTACGTCAACTCCAAACCAAGATAATCCATTGATGGACGTGGCCGAAGTTAAAGGCTCTCCCCTGCTGGGCTTAGATGTGTGGGAGCATGCCTACTACCTAAACTATCAAAACCGCAGGCCAGACTACTGCGCGGCTTTTTGGAATGTCGTAAACTGGAGTGAAGTAGCGAAGCGTTTTGCTGCAAGTTAATTTTACTAGGTGTTCTATATTTCCTTTGGTGTACCAAATACTAACATATTAGCGTGCAGTAAAAAAGAACAAAAGTCAGTTGTAGCTAAAGTTGTAACTTTGTGGCTGCCATGCTGAAAAACAGAATTCAAAGAGTTGTCGTCATCGTGGCTGCCACTTTTTTTGTATTAGTGATGGCTTTTCAACTGCTACAAGACAAAATTATTTTTCAGGCAGTGCGATTGAGTGCTTCGCATCAATTTGTTTTTGAACAGCCCTTTGAGGAATATTTTATATCCACAGCAGACGGCCATCAACTCAACCTACTTCATTTCAACACGCCTCAAGCACCCAAGGGTTTGATTTTGTATTTCCATGGCAATCGAGACAACTTGCAACGTTGGGGTAATTATGCCAGCGATTTTACTCAACATGGCTACGAGGTTTTGATGATGGATTACAGAGGCTATGGGAAAAGTACAGGCGAGCCCAGTGAAAAATTGCTATACGCTGATGCCAAGCTAGTTTGGCAATGGGCGAAACAAAATCTATCCGGCTCTCCGGCACAGTTGGTAGTATATGGCCGATCGCTGGGCACTGCGGTTGCCTCCCAACTGGCCATCGAGGCAAACCCCTCGCTATTGATTTTAGAAACTCCTTTTGATGAACTGCGTGGCGCCATTGTGCCTTGGCTGAAACCTGTTTTTTCAGTGCTTCCGTTTAGTTATGAATTTCCCACGCACCAACACCTCTCCGGCACCGGGTGTAGGAAAGTAATTTTCCACGGCACCAACGATATGATCACACCAATTAGTTCGGCTCTTCGGTTAAAACCCTTGCTGAAAGATGGCGATGAGTTTTTTGTAATACCGGAAGGCACGCATGGCAATTTGCGAGAGTTCAAAGAATACCATCTGAAACTTGCACAGGTACTCAACCGCTAAAAAAAACCGCAGTAAGAGCAAGATAGTCGTCATGTTATTGGATGGTGTTAAGTGGTGGGCACTTTTCAATCCGCATTTTATTGCCTATTTTGATTGCCGTATACAAATTCATTGCATGATCATTAGTTTGGTGCTGGCGTTAGGGTGTCTTTATGCGGCTTTGTGCTTGGCCGTGTTGTTTTTCCAACACCTGTTTTTCTTTCGGCCCGAAATATTGGCTACCCACTTCAAATACCAGTATGCGTTTCCGTTTGAGGAACTGAATTTTGATATGCCCGATGGTGGTAAAATCAATGCCATTTATTTCAAGGTTCCCAATTCGCGTGGCGTCATCTATTACCTCAAAGGCAACTCGCGCAGCATTAAAGGCTGGGGCAAGTTTGCCAAAGACTTTGTGAGCAATGGGTATGACTTCTTTATGATGGACTACCGAGGGTTTGGCAAAAGTCGGGGCAAGCGCACACAACAAAAGTTATTTGACGATGCGCAGTTCTTATACAAATGGTTGCTCTCGCACTACGCACAAAATAGAATTGTGGTGTTTGGGCGCTCGTTTGGAACAGGCATCGCCACGCATGTAGCATCGCAAAACCACCCGCGATTATTAGTGTTAGATTCGCCCTATTTCAGTTTTTTGTACAATGCCAAGCGATATGCATTTTTCTTACCGCTGCGCTGGTTAATGCATTACGATTTGCGCACTGACTTGTATCTAAAACAAGTGACTTGCCCGGTGCACATCATACACGGCACCAATGACCGATTGATCTCATTCCGCCAGAGCGAAATGCTGCACAAACTACATTCCGACAAGGTAATACTGCACGCCATCGATGGCGCCCGTCACAACAACCTGCCCGACTTCCCGGAATTTTTTGAAGTGCTGTACGATGTGTTGTATGTGGAACCAAACCCAACCGCTGCATGAGTCAAGTTGACTTTCATCGCGTATTTGATCTGTTGTCTTATCAACAAACAAAATATGTGCAGCAAAAATCGCTCAATCAATTGGATGGCGACAAATGGATACACTTCTCAACCCAACAAATTCAAGAGCGTGTCAACCATTTATCTGCATGGCTTAATAAAAATAATTTCCAATCGGGCGAAAAAGTGGCGTTGATACCCCGCATGGGTAGTGCCTATTGGATGATGGCTGATTTCGCTTGCCAACAGTTGGGTTTGATACTTGTGCCAATTCACCCCACATCTTCTGCAGAAGAAATTTCCTTCATCTTGACAGAAACTGAAGTACGACTGGTATTGGTGGCGGACGATGAGCTGATGAAGAAAGTTCAGTCCATCAAACCTCAATCAAGTATTTTCATATTGGAGAACCATGTGGGTGATACCTGGCCGGCATTGGCTTACGTTGCCTCTCAGGAAGAACTCAAGCGGGTAGAAGAAATCAAAACAAACATTACAGCTCAGCACCTGCTCGCCATCTTGTACACGAGCGGAACATCAGGTGAACCAAAAGGCGCCATGCTGTCACACTACAATGTGGTGAGCAATATCAAATCCATACTGCCTATTTTGCCTTTAGAGGCTGGCTATCGGGCGTTAAGTTTTTTACCGTTCAGCCACATCTTTGAGCGAACCAGTTGCTACGCTTACATCGCGTTTGGCGTCAACATTTATTTTAGTCAGCAACTGCAACACGTTAGCCGCGACTTCAAATCGGTGCGACCCTACTTCTGCACCACCGTACCAAAAACGTTGGAGCGCATGTACAACATTCTACAACAGCAGGCCATGGGCAAAAGCTGGTGGCGAAGGCGCGTAATTGCGTGGGCAATGGCCGTGGGCGAAAAGTACCGCGATGAAAAGCGCAGCAGCTTTTTCTTAGGATCTAAACTTTTCATTGCGCGGCAGTTGGTTTTGTACAGATGGCGTACCGCATTGGGAGGCCAAATGAAATACATGGCGGTAGGCGCTGCTGCACTTCGTCCTGAAATCAGCCGTTTATTTTCGGCCGCAGGCGTTATCACCTTGGCGGGATACGGCATGACGGAGGCCTCCCCTTTTATCTCAGTAAACCGACCAGATTTCCACAAATTTGGCACGGTAGGGTTGCCAGTGCCGGGCGTAGAAATCAAACTGGAACAAATGAACGAACAGGGTGAAGGGGAGATTTTAGTCCGTGGGCCAAACATCATGCAAGGCTATTTTAAGCGAGCTGAACTGACCGCGCAGGTGATAACCAACGATGGTTGGCTGCGGACAGGCGATGTGGGCAAATG
Organism: Cytophagales bacterium; assembly: GCA_046094265.1. Taxonomy (GTDB): domain Bacteria; phylum Bacteroidota; class Bacteroidia; order Cytophagales; family Cyclobacteriaceae; genus ELB16-189. The sequence goes on along the minus strand of JBJTHA010000012.1, from coordinate 6,295 downwards.
GGCACACAAACATTTTTTGGTAATCACAGACCGCAAGAAAGATATTTTCAAAACCACCTCCGGTATTTACATCGCTCCACAGCCGCTGGAAAGCTACTTTACTACTTCTCCCTTTATCTTTCAATGTTTGGTGTTTGGATTCAACAAACCATTTGTGAGCGCACTGATTGTACCCAACTTTGAAATACTGAAAAATTGGTGCACCCAAAACAATATCCATTGGACATCTCCACCCTACATGGTACACAACATTAAGGTAGTTGCAAGAATACAGATGGAGGTGGATCGACTCAACGAAGCGTTGGAAAATTACAAGCGAGTGAAGAAGTTTGTGCTGAGCGATGTAGAGTGGACCGCTGAGGGCGGCCAACTCAGTGCCTCATTTAAAACCATGCGCGCAAAGTTGATGGAGAAATACCATAGCGAGATTGAGAAGCTTTATGTCAAGTAGTAGGTTTTCTTTTTTTCACCAATCAACCACAACCTTTCTTCCCAACTCCTGCATCGCTCCTGCGTTTGAAAGTTCAACCTGCAAATTCAAGCTCTGAATTCCGTCCAACACGCAAAGCTCTCAGGCACAATTTTTACTTATTTTCGCAAAATAAACTCGACAACTATGAAAGCCATTGTTTTTGCGATTCTAGCCGTATTAATTTTCTCTTCTTGCGCCAACAGCCCTTTCGGACAAAAAGTGAAAGAACCGTTTAGTGGCTCTGCCTATGAATCTAACAACCGATTCTTCCGCGCCAGTGGCAAAGGAGAAAGTTCTTCAGACAACATTGCACGCGGCAAAGCCGACATGGAAGCCAAAACATTTTTGGCGGGCCAGGTAAACACAACGATGAAACAGGTTGCGGACAATTACATGGGTCAAACCGAAAACGAGCGCGGTGCCGATGTGGCGGAGAAGTTTCAAAGCCTGGCACGCCAAGTGATGGATACTGATTTGGCGGACCTTCGAAAGGTGGGCGAGAAAAAATTCTATAACGAAAAAGAAAAGAAATACACGGTGTTCATTGCGTACGAAATCAAAAAGAATGCGATGTTCCGCTTCATGAAGAAACAGGCAAAGGTGAGCAACCAGATCAACGAACGCCAGATGGAACTCATCAGCAAAATACTGGACGAGCAAATCAAGAACAGCGAAGACAATTAGATTTAGTGATTCGTTGATGTGCTAATTTGTTGATGATTTACGATTATCGAATCATCGAATTAGCAAATCACCGAATCAATTAGCGTTCGCCATCTTTTCAGCAGTTTCAGCAATCTTCAGTTGATTGATGAATTCATCGATATCACCATTCATTACAGCCGGAAGATTATATTGAGTGAAGCCGATTCGGTGATCCGTTACACGGCTTTGCGGATAGTTGTAGGTTCTAATTTTTTCTGAGCGGTCGCCACTGCGCACCTGACTCTTACGCGATGCAGTAATTCCTGCATTTTTCTTTTCGAGCTCAAGCTCATAAAGCTTTGCACGTAACATTACCATTGCACGCGCGCGGTTGCCATGCTGCGATCTTTCTACCTGGCAAGTAATCACAATGCCCGTAGGCTTGTGCGTCATCTGCACTTTGGTTTCCACCTTGTTTACGTTCTGCCCACCTGCACCACCAGAACGGGATGTAATCACTTCAATATCTGCTGGATTGATTTCCACATCTACATCTTCTGCCTCAGGCAATACTACTACTGAAGCAGCTGAGGTATGCACGCGGCCTTGCGTTTCAGTTTCCGGTACACGCTGCACGCGATGCACGCCAGATTCATATTTGAAAATTCCATAGGCGCCCTCTCCCTCCACGCTGCTGATTACTTCCTTGTATCCACCAGCGGTGCCCTCCGTTACATCCAGCACAGACATTTTCAAACCAACTCGGTCGCAATAGCGCTGGTACATACGCCACAAATCGCCCGCAAAAATTGCTGCTTCATCGCCACCTGTGCCCGCCCTAATTTCCAAAATACAATTTTTGTAATCGTTGGGGTCTTTTGGCATCAAAAGCTCTTTGATCTCGCCTTCCAATGATTCTACCTTGGGCTCTAACTCTTCTATCTCCAGTTTTGCCAACTCGCGCATTTCGGGGTCTTTCTCCTTGGTCAGCAAATCTTTGGCATGCTTTAACCCATCAATGGCGTTTTGGTAGGCATCGAATTTGACCACCACCCTTTCCAATTCGCGGTATTCTTTGCTTAGTTGCCCAAACTTCTTTGGGTCGCTGAGGGTTGCGGGTTGAACCAATAGTTGCCCTATTTCTTCGAAGCGGTTCTTTATTTCAGTTAACTTTTCAATCATAGCTAAAAAACAGGGGCAAAGGTAAGTTTATTTTAGATTTCAGATTTGGCGCAGAAGATTCTAGATTTGGGCACACCAATAGTATTAAAATGATAAAATGGGGTATTATCATTTTGGCAATTACCTTGCCGGCTTGCAACGGCCGTTTGTCTGATGAGCAGAAGCGCAAGATCAAAGAAGAAATGGAATCGAGCCAAATTAAAAAAATCTCTGAAGCTGAAATTACGGAGACGGCCTTCGCCATTGGCCGCGCCATAGCACTTCCATTGGAGAAGCGAGACAAACAACTAAAAAATCATACCATTATAGATTCGCTTCAGCGTGTTTACAGCGTTTCTATTGTGGCCCTTACCCAAAGTGATTCGCTGCTGCGCGAAGTAGAAAAGAAAATAGTGGAAGCTTACCTGGCAGGTGGCGCAGCACAGTTGGGCGACAATATTCAAAAGCTCGGCACCGATTCGCTGCTTTACACAAAACCAATGATGCAAACGCGCGCAGACGGATCAGAAGAATTGGTGGCGGTGCTCGGCATCCGCATACCCAAACGAGAGATTGTTAAAAAAATAAGAGAATAAAAAAAGCCCTTGATTTTAGCAAGGGATTTAACAAAAAGCGACATATTTTTAAGGCTTCTTAACAGGTGTAGTATTTGCAGCGGCCGGTGCAGGTGTGATACCAAACTTCTTCAATACCAAGTTTGAAATATCGTATTGGTCATCGCTATACAACAAAATATCTACACCACCTGAAATTTGCGGATTGATGATGAAGCTATAACCATTCTCCTTTGCTACTTCTTCAATTGCTTTTCCGATTTTTTCCATGATCGGAGCCATTAAGTCAGCTTGCTTTTTTTGCAAAGATGCCTGTGCCTCTTGTTGAAACTTCTGGAAGCCTTCTTGCAATTGCTGTAATTCTCTTTCCTTATCAGCGCGAATCGGCTCTGGTGTCGTGGCAGGCATCGCCTGGTAAGCCTTGTATTTCGCTTCAAAATCCTGCTGCTTGGCCTTCATTGTGTTCTCCAACTGCGAGCCATGCGTCTTCAACTCGCTGTCAATTTGTTTGTATTGCGGCATTTGACTGAAAATATATTCCCAATCTGCAAATCCAATTTTCTGAGTTTGAGCTTGCGCGGTTGTTAGTGCTAATCCGCAAAGCAGTGCTACGAAAAGTGTTCTCATCTTAATTTAGTTACTGGTTTATTTTATTTTATCATTCGGGTCGCCTAGTCCTAGTTCTTCCAAAACAAAGTCGGTGTAATCGTGCCGCGGGTCGGTGTAAATCATCACCAGTTCAGCCGATTTATCAAATACAATCGCCAACCTGTTCGTTTTAGCCACTTTTGCTACCGCATCAAACACCTTATCCTGCAAAGGTTTAATCAATTCTTGTTTTTTCAAAAAAAAGAGTCCACCAAAACCAAAAACCTTTTTTTGGTAGTCTTTCAGTTCGTTTTCCTTCCGTTTTATTTCCTCCAGGCGCTCATTCTTCATTTCTTCTGTCAATAGCACCTGTTCTGCCTGAAATGCACGGTACAAGGCATCTACCTTACCTTGCATCTCTTCAAGTTCTTTTTGCCACGCGGCAGAAAGCTGATCAATCTCGCCCTGCGCTTTGGCATATTCAGGCATTTTACTCAGTACATAGCCCGAGTCAAAGTACCCGAACTTCTGTGCATTGACAAAATTCAGGCCGAAAATGAAAAAGCAGGCAATGAAGGCTAATTTCCTCATTTTTTATCTGATTTGCTGACCGATTGTGAAGTGGAACTGCGACCCACTTATGTCTCGCGCGTTCGGCAGCTTGTCAAACCCGTAAGCCCAATTCAATCCAATCAAGCCAAATGCGGGCATAAAAATGCGAGCGCCAAACCCAGCGGAACGATACAAATCAAACGGATTGAACAGCTGATAATTGTCCCAGTTGTTGCCTGCTTCGGTGAACACAAAACCGTATACAGTTGCCGATTGGCTCGTAACTACCGGATAGCGCAACTCAAAGCCAAACTTGTTGTACACAATCCCTCCTTCTGCACGCGACCCACCGCGGGCGGCATATAGGGGCGGAGTAACCTGATTATCCAAATAACCTCTCAGACCAATAATGTCTTGACCCAATACAAAAGAGTTGAAACCACCAGCCAAACCTGCACCACCTACCAAGAACCTTTCGAATGGGCCGGGGCCAACTTTGTCATTGTAGGTACCAATAAAGCCCATATGTGCTTTTGCTTCCAGAACCAAACTGCGACCTTGCGGCTTTTTGCTGCCCACTATCTTTACGTAGAATCTGGTATCTAACATCCATTTGTGCAACTCGATGAACTGATAGCGTTGAGTTACATCGTTATAGTAGTCTGCGCTGCGGAAGATGGAATACGGTGGCGTTAAATCTAAGCTGAGCGAAACAGAAGAACCAGCTGTTGGGAACATTGGGTTGTCAATGCTATTTCTAGCTAATGTTGTGTTTAATTTAAAGTTACGGGTAGTCCCATTTCCTATCAGACCTGGATAGTTTGAATAATTATAAACCAGCATTGATAATGAATGCGTTAGGGAAAAGTAATTGTCCGGCCATTCTAACCTTCGTCCAAAGCCAATTGTAATACCAGACTGCTTGAGTGAAGAGTTGTCACTAAAGGTTACTGCACCACGTGAATCACGACCCGGAAGGCGGGAGATAGAATGATTTAAGCTGATAGTTAGCGCATTTGGTCTCCTACCGCCCAACCACGGTTCTGTAAAAGAAACGTTGTAGCTCTGAAATGACTGCCCATTCGCTTGCACTTGCAGTGACAATCGTTGGCCATCGCCTACAGGGAGTGGTCTCCACTTTTTGATGCGCGGCACGTTGCGCAACGAGAAATTGTTGAAGGTAAGACCCACAGTGCCTACAAACCCAAAAAAACCACCCCAACCGCCCGAAAGTTGAACTTGATCGTTCGATTGTTCTTCTACCTTCCAGCCAATGTTCACTGTTCCGTTAGCAGGATTCGGACGAATGTCCTGTTCAATCTTTTGTGGGTTAAAGTAACCCATTTGCGAGAGCTGTTGTTGCGTTCGAATGATGTCTGCTCTCCGGAATTTTTGACCTGGAATGGTAGTCAATTCCCTGCGGATAACATGGTCGCTGGTGCGTTCATTTCCTGTAATGGTCACTTCATCAATGGTCGCTTGCTCGCCCTCAAAAATGCGCATCTCGACATCGATCGAATCGCCCGCCACTGCAACTTCAACTGGGGTAACTCGGAAGAACAAATAGCCATCGTCCATATACAAGCCGCTGATGTCAGCGCCTTTTGGATTGAAGGTAGTCTTCTTGTCAATCATCTCTTGGTTGTAGACGTCACCTTTTTTGATGTCGAGTACTTTGTTGAGTGTGGCCGCGGTGTACAAGTAGTTGCCCGTCCAAATAATGTTGCGGAAATAGTACTTTCTACCCTCTTTCACCTTGAAGTGAATATCAATTTTACTGCTAGTGTAATTTGAGATGGAATCTGATACAATCTCAGCATCGCGGAAGCCTTGGGTGTTATAAAACGAAATCAGTTTCTTCTTATCTTCTTCGTACTCTGTGCGTATAAATTTCGAGCCCACAAAGATGTTGGGCTTCACTGTTCGGTTGATAAACTCTTTTGCTTGTCTCCACGTGGTTTTTTCAGCAGCCGAATCGTGGAAAAATTCCTTTACGTTGGCAGGCTTCTTTACCGCGCTAATCAATGTTTGTAACACTTCGCGGTGGATGTTAATGCGTGGGTGTTCCTTGGTCTTTTTGAGCTTCTTTTTGAGAGTAGTGCTTGAGATTTGATCGTTTCCTTCAAACTTAATTTCATGAATCTTCACTTTTGCTTTGAGGTCTACGTTAATGCGTAAACGCACACCACCACGATTAAGTGTATCGCGTTCTTGCACAATCTTTACGCTGGTATTAAGGAATCCCTTCTTCACAAAATGCTTTTTTACGGCTAGTTCCGCATTGCGGATGGTGGCATCGTTC
>JBJTHA010000011.1:0-3411 GCA_046094265.1 Cytophagales bacterium | reverse complement strand
CATCTACCTTGTAGCTCTTTAAAAAGTTAAAGCCAGAAGCGAGTTTTGGAATGCAAGCAGTAGCAAAACCATCTGAGTTACATTGCCCGTTCAAACTAGTGGTTGCAATGCAAAAAATAGACGCCAAAAAAGTTACAATGATACCCTTTTTCATACGGTTGGGATTCGATAATGATTAGTTGATTATTTTGTTTCTAATAACGTTTGTTAGTGAAGTAATTGCTTTAATGTCCTCATCTGTTACATCAATCGTAGTGGTGCTGTTATCCTCAATTACCGCAACGCCATCTACAACTTTCATGGTAGACTCTTTATACGTATAAGTGATGTTGATTTTATCGAATGCTGCCTTCAAATCTTCCATATCCTTCAATAAGGATGCCACGTTATCATCGTCCTTATAAAAACCTAATAGTAAGACAATCTGTTCCAAAATAATCTTCTGCTCACCAATAGTTTCTTTCAGTTGCTTATTATTGACGTTTTGTGATGCCACCTGACACGTTATTTGCATCGCCTCTATCCATCCGCCCGTCAACAAAAGTACGCTAAGGTTAGCGCGACTTTGTGTTTGCAAGTAGTGGTTGATATTATTAAAATTTTGAGTAGTAATTAGCAACAAAGAGTCCAGATTTTTGCTGTTAGTAGCCAAACGACTAATCGTCTCAACATCAAAAAATTGACCAATGTTCAATCCGTCCGCCAGCTCTTTAATCGCAGCCAAATACTTCACTCCGTCCTCATTCTTTTCGAAAATGTTGGTGTATCCCAAATCGGTACCATAGATACCCAGATTGAGAGCTTTTTTGTAGTTGCTGTTATAGCCAGATCTATTATCTGCCGTGTTTAAGAAGCTGGCATTATATTTAGTACCAGATTCCTTTAACAACACCGAAATTTCTAGCGGACTGGGTATCTGCTGCAAAATGCTGTTGATTACCTCTTCGTCAATGGTAGGGCCTTTTGATTGTGCTGAGTCTAGGCTGTTTAAAAATGCCTGGTCGTCAGACTTTTTTTCGCTTCCGCAACTTATTAAAAATAAGACTGCAAACAGGCCAAAAAGTAGTTTTTTCATATTCACATTCTAACGGTTATCGTCTACAAAAATAAACATTCAAAACACCTAAGCAAATGGCTATTTGCGCTTAAATGAAATAACAGCTTTACTGAGAATGTCCACTTTACTAAGTGATTCCACCAACTTTTTCAGCCATTCGAAATAGAGGCAAACATAAAAGAAAACGGCCATAAGCCAGATTACCAGAGTATTAAACCAATAGGTGCTTAATGTAGAACCCATAAAATTCTTTGCAGGTAAAAAGAAGGCTGTACGATAATCGGCCAAGTGGTTGGGTTGTGGGTCTTGGAAAATAGGGTTGATTTGCTGAATGAGCTTACCATTGTATTCCATTATGCGTTGGCCGGAGTTGATGTTTTTCACAAGGTCGGCCAAACTTTCGTTGTAGTATCTATTTTTCAAGTAATTGATGTTTTCGCCTCTTTTTTCAATCCAAGTGATTTTTTTCTCAATAACATCAACGTTTTCATTGTATATCTTCTGGTAGTTTTTTTTGTACTCTTCTAAGTATTGATCAATTAAGCCTCCCATAATTTTTGTATAGTTTTCAGCTATCCACTCTCGGTTGAAATCTATTTTATCGGCACCGGACTTGAATGGCTCGTCTTTCAGGTTATCGACTAAAATTTGAAGACGCGAAGCAACCATTTTTTTTATTGAATCATTCTTTGATTCGAAATTTTGTAAAGCGTATGAATTGGCCTTCTTTAATTCGTTTGTTAGATAGGCAGCCTTAAAATCTGCTTTTGCTTCATTTTTATGGAAATCGTAGAATCTATTTTCGTAATCATTATTAATGAACTGATGAGTGGCTAACGCTTCATAGGCCCAACGAGACGCCATCATATCGGCCACAAACGGTACTTTTCCTTTAGTTGAAATTAGGTTATTCAACTTATCGAAACTGAACAGCAAACCACTCAAAATCATTTGTGGTATCAGCAGCAGGGGGATCATTACATACACCGTTACTGCAGAATTGAATGCAGACGAAATGTTTAATCCCAACACATTAGCGAAGCACGAGGTGGTAAATAGCACAAACCAGAACGCCAGCGTCATACCATGTATTTCTAAAATTAAATTACCAATAATGACAAAAGTCAGCGTTTGGATGGCTGATATCAAAAATAGAATCGAAAGCTTTGATACAAGATAGCTATTCCAGCTTAGGTTTAGAAACGACTCACGTTTTAGTATTTTCCGATCTCTGATGATTTCTTCCGCACTTACAGTTAATCCCATAAACAAGGCAACGATGATGGACATCAGCAAGAAAGCCGGGAAGTTGTCGTTGAAGCGGAATATGTATTCTTTTCCACCCGGAGCACTTTTATATTTGATAATGAACGCTAAAATTGTTGCCAGCAATGGTGCCTCCAACAGGTTAATGAGCAAATATTGTTTGTTACTCAGCTTGGAAAGAAAATCGCGCGTAGCGAAAATAGTCGTTTGCTTGATTTTGCTGGGAATGCTGAGGGAGCGCGGTGGCTCCTCCTTCACATCTTCAATACGAGCAATCTTGAATCGCTCTTTGTACATGTCATTCCATTGCACGGGTGTAATTTTTCGCTTATTGGTCGGTTGCCCATATTCGTCTACCACCTTTGCTTCGATGATGTTGAAAATCTGTTCGGGATTTACATTGCCGCATGTTTCGCACTGGCCTCGGTTGCTGTCTACTTGGTGGGTTGCCTTCTTAAAGTAAGTTACCGCTTCCACCGGACTGCCATAGTAAGCGGGGAATCCGCCTGTATCCATAATCACCATTTTATCAAACATCTTATAGATATCTGAAGAGGGTTGATGAATGACTACAAAAATCAGTTTGCCTTTCAGCGACAGTTCTTTTAACAAGTCGATTACATTTTCTGAGTCACGTGAAGAAAGGCCAGATGTAGGTTCGTCCAAAAATAGAATGGCTGGCTCGCGGATTAGTTCGAGTGCAATGTTTAGTCGCTTGCGCTGACCACCACTAATTTTTTTGTCGAGCACGCTACCCACGGTGAGGTCTTTGCGTTGATCGAGGCCGAGGTTTTCCAGGGTATGCATCACACGGGCATGCAGTTGATCTTCTGTAAAGTTGGAAAAACAGAGCTTGGCGTTGTAGTAAAGATTTTGATAAACAGTTAGTTCTTCGATTAACAAATCATCTTGCGAGACAAAACCAATTACTCCTCGGATATCTTCCTTTTGGGTGTTGATGTCGAAGCCGTTGATTTTGATTTCACCTTTTGATGGCTTCTCCAAACCCGCCAGCGTAAGTAGCAGGGTAGTCTTTCCAGCGCCACTGGCACCCATAATACCAATAAGTTTTCCTGGACCTTCTGAGA
>JBJTHA010000010.1:0-3941 GCA_046094265.1 Cytophagales bacterium | reverse complement strand
AAAACAGCTGGAGAAGTTTTTGAACTTCGAGGAAGGAGCAAACAAGGCCGAAATGGTCAACAATTATGATTGGTTCAAAGACTTTACGTTTCTGGACTTCATCCGAGATGTGGGCAAGCACATTACGGTGAACTATATGATGGCCAAAGACTCGGTACAAAAACGTCTTGAAACAGGCCTCTCGTTCACCGAATTCAGTTATCAGTTGGTGCAGGGCTATGATTACTATTGGCTGTACCAAAACAAGAAATGCAAAATACAAATGGGCGGCTCTGACCAGTGGGGCAACATTGTCACCGGCACTGAGCTGATCCGTAGAAAAGCCAATGTTGATGCGTATGCGCTCACCACCCCTCTGATCAAGAAGGCGGACGGAACCAAGTTCGGCAAAACCGAACAAGGCAATGTATGGCTTGACCCAAAAAAGACATCACCTTACAAGTTTTACCAATACTGGTTAAATGCCTCAGATGAAGATGCGATTAACTTTATTAAGATATTCACTACCAAGAAGAAAGAAGAGATTGATGCACTGATTATTGAACATAGCCAAGCTATGCATTTACGCAAATTGCAGGCCGAATTGGCAAAGGAAATTACCACCCGAGTTCATTCGCAGGCAGATTACGAAGCCGCGGTAAAGGCATCGGCAATCTTGTTTGGCAACTCAGTGACTGAAGATTTAGAAAGCTTGGATGAAGAGACATTGTTGTCGGTGCTAGAAGGCGTTCCACAGACTGCCATCAGCAAAGAAGCCTTCGCTGCAGCAAACAACGTGACCGATCTGCTATCTGAAGCAACTGGTGGAAACATTTTCTCATCAAAAGGCGAAGCACGTAAAATGATACAAGGAGGCGGAGTAAGCATCAACAAGGCAAAGTTGACAGACCCCACGTTAAAGCCTGGGTTTAAATTGCTACACGGAAAGTTCTTATTAGCCCAAAAGGGTAAGAAGAACTACTACTTGATCGAGGTGAAAGACTGACGATGAATCTTAGCTGGAAAGAAGCCATCTCGAACAAGCAGTATAGACAATCAGCCATAGCATGGCTGATTGGGCTGGCATTTTTTGTGGTTCCCCTGCCCTATTACTTCAATTACATCATCCAACCAAAACAAGGTATACAACTATCTGATTATCTGCATAATTTATTACCACCAACAGACTGGTCACTTGAAATATTTGTGTTGATTTTTGCCGCCCCTGCGTTTTTCTTTCTTAACAATTTCAGGTCTCCTGTAACGGTTCTATTTTTTCTTCAGTGCTACGTTACCGTTAACCTTGTGCGCATGGTATCGGTTTACGTGTTCACGTTAGAAGCGCCAGCGGGCATTATTCCACTTGAAGATCCCTTTCTTGCCAAAGTAGTTTATGGCAACAACACCTTTGTGAAGGATCTCTTTTTTTCCGGACACACCTGTACGCTTTTCATGCTTTTCCTAATCGAACGAAAGCGGTGGGCAAAGTGGGTTATAGGGATTGCAACAGCCTTGGTGGCGCTCTTGCTGATCTGGCAACGCGTACATTACACGATCGATATTTTGGGAGCGATTTTGGCCTGTCTTTTGATTTATCGTTTTTTCAGCCGCGCAATGGGCAAAATCGATTGGCGCATGCATTGAAAGTATTCGAAAAAACGATAAATTTGAGGTTCGAAATAACCTTGCTAGGCCAGTAACGTTATTTTCGCAAAAAGCTTAACTTTAAGTTAACACAAGGATAAAAAGCAACTATGGAGGCGAACGGAGTAGCAACAAACGGAAAGCACATAAATGGGGTGAATGGCAACGGATCTGTGAATGGCCATAGCACTGAGATACTAAAGAAAAACAATTATCCTGAGTTCACTTTAGGGGAAAAACTCACAGAAGAACAAAGAGACTTTTTTGATAAGAACGGTTTCATCCACTTTAAGAATTTTATCTCTCGCGAACACGTTGGTCAACTGCTAAGAGAAACAGAACGGATTCAACAGGAATGGGTCAGCAACGACTACAAAATGATTAATGGGGTGCCCATCAAATATGGCACCGACATCGATGGTAAGAAAATCGTTCAGCGTTTCGCTTTTGTAAACCAACACAGTCAATTGTTTGCCGAGCTCTTGAAAGATATGCGCTTAAAAGCCCTCTTTGATTTTATTGGCACTGACGACTGCCGCATTGGTGAGACCGAAAAAGACGGTTTGGTTTTTAACCACTATATCAATACTGAGGAGAGCAATTATAGCCGATTGGGCTGGCACACAGATGCGTTACGCGATGTTTTCTACGGTCAAAAAATCATGCCCATGCTCAACGTGGGCATTCACATGGATACCAGCACCACTGACAATGGAGGATTGCGGATCATACCCGGTACTCATAACCAAAGTTTAGGTGGTCTTCTGTTCCGAAAATTCCACTTCTTGAGCCATAAACCCGATAAGAAAGAGGTTGGGTTAAATGTAGAGCCCGGTGATTTAACGGTGCATGACGGTCGGCTGTGGCATCGTGTGGCACGGTCACCGTTTTTGGGAGAGCAAAGTCGCAGGCGCGTGATGTATGTGCCGATTATTACCGGCAAATTTCAACCACGCACTGAGAATAGTAAGCCGTTGTTCTACCAGCGATTGTTGGCGCTCACTAACAAATAACTTTTATGAAGTTTGCTTTGATTACAGGTGCCAGCGGGGGCATTGGATTGTGTATTGCTCGCGAATTGGCAAAAAGAAAGAATAACCTATTACTAGTAGCGCGGTCCGGTGAGAAGCTCAAGACTATCTGCGATGAGTTGGAGAAAGAATTCGCTATCAAAGCAGACTACTTGTCGGTGGATTTGAGTAACCCATTGGCAACCCAAACGGTGTTGGAGTGGCTGCACACCAAGTCGTATGCTGTCAATACGCTGGTGAATAACGCGGGTTATGGGCTTTGGGGTAGAGTTGACGCGACACCTGTCGATCAGCTCAATAACATGATGCAATTGAACATGAACGCAGTGGTGAACATGTGCCACGCCATGTTGCCAGAGTTGAAAAAACAACCCAAGGCATATGTTATGAATATCGCCAGCACCGCAGCCTACCAAGCTGTGCCAACGTTGGCTACTTACGCAGCATCGAAGGCATTTGTGGTGCTGTTTACCCGTGGGTTAAGGAGAGAGCTAAAGGACTCAAACATATCAGTGACATGTGTTAGCCCGGGTGCAACAACGACCAACTTCATTGACCGTGCCGGCATGGAAGCCATGAAAGAACGTGCCGAGAAATTCAGCATGACACCTGAGGCGGTTGCGGCCATTGCCGTAAACGGAATGTTGAAAGGAAAGGCAGAGGTGTTGCCCGGCTTCACCAACTGGTTCTCCGTTCAGCTAACGTACTTTGTGCCAAAGTTCATACCTGAGAAAATTGCTGAAGGTCTCTATAAGACTAAGTAAGAATGGTGATTATTTTGTCTTTAACACAAAGACAACGGTGCCCTTCGAGCGCGCTGGAACTGCTCCGCCCGAAGTGCGCACCAATGAGTTTCTGCGAATTTCTTCCTTTAATAGCTGCTCAGCCCGTGGGCTTAACCCTCGTTCTAACGTTTTTATATTGGGAAGGATTTCTCCATTCTCGTCACACTCGATTTCAAAAACAACCCGACCGTCTTCATTGTCCGGCAAATCAGGAATCTTCGGTTTATCTGCCCATGCCCAACCTCCCATCGTTAGTGACATGCCATCGCCACCACCGCCACCACCGGGCTGGCCGTACAAAGCTTTTGCATCAGGCTTGCCTTCGGGATTTCCTTTGTCGCCTGTCTTGCCTTTGTCATCACCTTGACTGGGAACATTTTTTCCCTGCTTCGTTTCAGTAGCTTTTGCCGGCTCAGTTTTTTTCTCTTCTGTTGGCTTGGCATCCTTCGGTTTCGAGTCAACAGGCTTGTCGACTGGTTTCTCTTTGACAGGCTCTTTCTTT
>JBJTHA010000009.1:0-9167 GCA_046094265.1 Cytophagales bacterium | reverse complement strand
ATTTATTGAATACGTCTATGGCGGATGGGAACAATAATCTTTTTACTCAATCGTATTTTGTATGTAACGATGCCACCCGCATTCCCGCCATTTTAGACGATATGCAGAAAAAGGTAGATGCCATTATCGCAAAAAACAAATGGGATGTAAAATTTAAACCGGTTATCAGAAAAATTACGGATGTTCACTTTGACTCTGAAATGGATTGGACGATTGATCACAAAACGGCCGACATCAAGTACATGTATGTGTTCATCACAATTGCGGTACTAATATTAGTGGTGGCTTGCATTAATTATGTAAACCTTTCCACTGCCAAGTCGGCTGGCCGTGCGCGCGAAATAGGTTTGCGCAAAACATTTGGGGGCATTCGGTCTGAACTTTTTTTGCAGTTTATGTTAGAGTCTTTTGTTTTGGTAATGATGGCAGCCATCCTGGCGGTTTTTCTTGTGGTAGTGCTATCTCCACAATTCAATCACCTTACGGGAAAGACGTTTACTTTTTGGCATATCTTCAACCCAACCATGTTGTTGATTTTATTTGGAGTAATTGTGCTGGTAACGATAGTAGCAGGTAGTTATCCCGCCCTGTTTGTTTCAGGTTTTCAGCCTGCCACGGTGCTCAAAGGTAAATTTGCTTTCCGCAAAGGTTCCATTTTTTTTCGCCAGTTTCTTACTGCTATGCAGTTTGTGGTAGCCGTAATGTTGCTCGCGGGCACAGTTATTATCGTTCGGCAAATGGATTTAATGCGTAATTCCAAACTCAATGAGTCTGGCAAGCAAGTCATCTCCATCCGCTTTGGTGGCTTCAACGAGCCTACACCCGATTACAAATACTTGTTGTTCAAAAATGCGGTTTTAACCGATCCGGAGGTTGAACACATTACGCTGGCCAACCACTTGCCACGATTGGATTTTTTTGGCCCCATCAATATGCAAATGCAATTCCCAGATGTTAATGAGGAAAAGCACGAATGGTTTCAATTGAATGGCGATTTTGATTTCACCAAAACTTTTCAGCTTAAACTAATTGCGGGCAGAGATTTTGACCTGAAAAACGTGGCCGATTCAACTTCTATTATACTTAACCGTGCCGCTGTTGAGGCACTTCACCTTTCGCCCAACGAAGTAATTGGGAAAGCAGTAGTAAGACCCGATTGGAGCATGGGCTATTCGCAAATTGATTCTACCAAAAAACCAATCACAGGTACGGTGATTGGCGTAGTAGAGGATTTTCCGTATAGATCGATGCGCAGGAAGATAGATCCGCTTGCCATTTGTCCCAAGCCACATCCGGTAGATCGAATTATTCACGTAAGGTTGCCGGCAGGCAAAATGCAGGCGAAAATTGCAATGATTGAAGAACAGTGGAAAAAAATATTTCAAGGGTTGGGTTTCGATTATTGGTTTATTGACGAGGAGTTTGGCCGCATGTATGAAAACGAGATACGAGTGGCAGGTTTGACTGAAAAATTTTCGTGGTTGGCTGTTTTGATTACATGTGTCGGGCTGTATGGCCTCGCTTCCTTTTTGTCGCAACAGCGCACCAAAGAAATCGGTATCCGAAAGACAATGGGTGCAAGTAATACCCAGATATTGTTTTTGCTATTAGGCGTGTTTGGCAAACTTCTGCTGATTGCCTGCGTCATTGCGCTGCCGGTGGCTTATTTTGCTGCCAACAGTTGGCTACAAGGTTTTGTGTACAGAACAGAATTGTCCGTGCTGCTTTTCCTAACGGTGGTAGGTTCGGTTGCGCTCATCACCTTATTCACCGTGGGCTATGAATCTTTGAAGGCTTCGATGTCCAATCCGGTAAAAGCGTTGAAGCATGAGTAAATAAGATTTGGAAATTATAGGTTTGTAATTCAGGATAGTGTATATATAAAATTGCTTTTTGCTTACGCATAGCCCGCCATTACCCTTTTTTTTTGCATCAATAATGGGTTTATTGAATTTGTATAGAACTAAACCATAAGCGGATACACATTACATTAGAAAACACAGTGCGAGACAAATAATCGAGATTACCTTCTACAGGTCAGCCTCTCCTTCCGTAGTTCTCGCACACAACCAAATCTCATACAATTTAATTTAAGATACTGCGGGTAGGCTTCTGTCAACCAAAAGATGCCAGAGAAGGACGGTTCTAAAAGCCAATTTTTTTAAAAGCACTGGGTGTAAAGCCAGTATCTTTTTTGAAGGCGCGTATGAAATAATGAAGGTTCTGAAACCCAGCCATAAAACACGCTTCCGTAATATTATACTTCGATTGTTTTAGATATTCTTTGGCAAGTCTCAAGCGCTCTTTTAAAATATAGTCGCCCGGGGCATAGCCAAACTCCTCTTTAAACTTGCGGAAAAAGTTGGCTCTGCTCATGCACACCTTATCGCTCAACTTATTCAAATCAATTTTTTCGCGGATGTTTTCTTTTATGTATTGAATGGCAAATGCAAAACGGTTGTCAGACGATAACTTGAGGTAATTGTTTTCGAACAGTTGGCGCGCTTGTGTTTGCATCAAGCGGATCAATAATTCGCGAAGAGCCAAGTTAGCCAGTAAATCTTTCTCGCGGTGCTGCTCTTTGGTGCTAATCCTCACCAAGCGGTTAATAATATCCGCCAGCTCTTGATTATTGATGAGATGGAACATATCCTCGTTGAGCTTCCAAGGCGAGTGGCTTTCGGTTTTCGGGAATTTTTCGTTCAATAAATTTAAGGTCTCAAGAATGTGGTCAGCCGAAATAGCCAATGCAATGCATTGGGTAGGGTTATCATTGCGCGCCTCCGGAAAATCAATTTTCATGGTCTCGTGGGGAGGCACAATAACTGTTTCCCCAGGCAGGTAATCGAAGCCCGGCTGATTAAAAAGATGCATCACTTTTTTGCCCCTAAGCATGCTGGTAAGCACCAGATCGTTAAAAACCAATTTTACTTTTTCAGCACGTTGGTGGGTTTCAAAAACATTCAACTCGCAATGGTCCATCGTAAAAGCCGACCGGTTCTCTACCAAGGTGTAGAGCGAGCGTTCGGGCGAGATGGGCACAAGATCAAGGGAACTCCGCATGGAAGTTAAGCTTAAACGGCACTAAATATATACAAAAAAATAATTCGTAAACGATTGAAATGATACGGGAAGTACAAGAAATGATTCAAAAGGTCAAGTTTCTGTAAGGTAACACATGGACATTTGACTCATTCATTTAAAAAAACTTAATTATGGAAACCGCAGAAATAGCCAAAGAAAAGAAAGCCCCCGTAAGCAGGCCCGATTTTAAACCCTACTACAACCATTTTATAGGCGGAGAGTGGGTAGCCCCCGCCAATGGTGAATACTTCGATAATATTTCGCCCATTGATGGGAAGGCATTTACAAAAGCCGCCCGTGGCAACAAGCAAGACATTGACAAAGCACTTGATGCCGCCCATAAGGCGTTTGCCACGTGGTCAAAAACTTCGGCTGCCGAACGTGGCCGTGTACTATTGGCGATTGCCGATGTGATGGAAAAGAATTTAGAACTTTTGGCGCGTATAGAGACAGTTGACAACGGCAAAGCACTCCGCGAAACACGAGCGGCCGACCTTCCCTTAGCCATTGACCATTTCAGATATTTTGCTGGCGTTATCCGCTCAGATGAAAGCACCATGTCCGAACACGATGAGAATACTGTGAGCATCAATTTACAGGAACCGATTGGCGTGGTGGGTCAAATCATCCCTTGGAACTTTCCGCTGTTGATGGCTGCTTGGAAAATAGCACCCGCATTGGCCGCTGGTTGCACGGTGGTGGTGAAGCCCGCGGAGCAAACACCAACAGGTCTTGTAGTACTTATGGAATTGATTCAACACATTGTTCCTGCAGGTGTGATTAACGTAGTTACTGGGTTTGGCGTGGAAGCGGGGAAACCACTGGCCACTTCATCAAGAGTGGCTAAGGTGGCCTTTACAGGCGAGACCACCACGGGTCGTTTAATCATGCAATACGCGAGCGAAAATCTGATTCCCGTTACGATGGAATTGGGCGGAAAGTCGCCTAACATTTTCATGGAAAGCGTGGGCGATGCCGATGATGATTTCTTTGACAAAGCGGTGGAAGGTGCTGTTCTCTTTGCCCTTAACCAAGGCGAAGTTTGCACCTGCCCTTCGCGCATTTTAGTGCACGAAAAAATCTATGACAAGTTTATGAAGCGCGTTATCGAGCGTACAAAAGCCATTAAAATGGGGCATCCATTAGCGGAAGATACCATGATGGGCGCGCAGGCTTCCAACGACCAATTCGAGAAAATTCTTTCGTACTTGGACATTGGTAAACAAGAGGGTGCCGAAGTGCTCTGCGGGGGCGCAAAGGCCAGCCTGAACAGTGGGTTAGAAACCGGTTATTACATTCAGCCTACCATCTTTAAAGGCAACAATAAAATGCGCATCTTCCAAGAAGAAATTTTTGGCCCGGTGGTGTGCGTAACTACTTTTAAAACCGCTGAAGAAGCAATTGAAATCGCTAACGATACACTTTATGGACTTGGCGCTGGCGTGTGGACGCGCGATGCGCACGAGATCTATCAACTACCCAGGGCTATTCAAGCGGGCCGCGTGTGGGTAAACTGCTATCATGCCTATCCCGCTCATGCACCTTTCGGTGGATACAAGAAATCGGGCTTTGGCCGCGAAACGCATAAGATGATGCTGAACCATTATCGCAATACCAAAAACATGCTGATCTCGTACGACAAAAAGAAACTAGGGTTCTTTTAGTTGAGATGAGTTACACGGATTTAGGCGTCATGATACTTTCAAAAGTGTCTGACGCCTTAAACCTTTTTCTTGATTCGATTAGCACTTTTGATCTAAAATATCTTCCAGTTCGAAAAACTTTATTTTTGCGAACTTGTGGTTTCCTACCACCACAAGTGCTGGAATAGTTAAAATTTATTCATGGAAATTCTGCGTATCACCGCCACACAATTAGCCTGCGAAACAATTGATAAGCTGCGCACGATCAATGGCCCGCTCATGTTTCACCAAAGTGGCGGCTGCTGCGATGGCTCCCAGCCGATGTGTTTCGAGAAAGGGGAATTTAAAATCGGTGACAGCGATGTGAAATTAGGCACCGTTCACGGCTGTGAGTTTTTTATGAGTCGCGATCAATTTGAATACTGGCAACATACCCAACTTACGTTAGATGTTATCGAAGGCCGTGGTTCCAGCTTCTCGCTGGAAATCCCACTCGGCATACGGTTCATCATCCGGTCCCGCTTGTTCAGAGAGGAAGAACTGCCGCATTTGACGGAGGTAGGGTAAAGGATACAACAATTCTAGGGCATCTCTAAAAATTCAATGAACCCTTCCCTTTTGGAGAGGGGATTGAGGTTAAGAAACAAGATTTTTAACAGATGCCTTTTACTTTATCAACTCACCACCAACTGCCAATGTGTGAGTAGTTTCATTTACAATTTCACAAAAATCACTTTTTGCTCAAGTTGATTTAAATCGCTATACTCAACTGTTTTTCTCGTTCGATATGTTGGTGAATGGTTGATATTGCCTTTTTTCAGCATGGGCATCGACAGCCTTATTATTAGTGGAAATGGAAAGCATTTTATACCTGCGGAATTGTTAAGAAAGTTGAATGCGATGAAGCTAACTGAGAGATTTCTTTTGGCTCTCACTAACTCTTTATAAATATGAAAATCAAACTACTGCTCTTCGTGCTTTGCTGGCTGCTAGGTGGCCACAACCTCCGCGCCCAGTGGGTGGAAAAAAACGATGGCTTATATGGCGGGGTAATAAATGCTTTGTTGATCGATGGGGGCAACCTGTATGCGGGAACGTCTGGTGGCGTTTTTCGCTCCATCGACTATGGGCTTACCTGGGAGGTCATGAACTCGGGATTAACTAACCTCACTGTCTATTCCCTTGCCATGAGCGGTAGCACGCTATACGCAGGAACGCAGAGTGGTGTTTTTCGCTCTGTTGACAACGGAGCCAACTGGGTGCCTGCCAGCACCGGGCTGGCCATCGCCTACATCTATTCCATTATTGTAAGTAACGGAAATATGTATGCGGGCACGTCAGGTAATGGTGTTTACCGCTCCACCGATAATGGAGACAGTTGGGTGGCTGCCACAGCAGGGATGGAGAGTAGAACAGTCTATTCTTTTGGTGTGAGCGGTAATAACCTGTATGCAGCGACACAAGGTAACGGTGTGTACCGCTCTACGAACAACGGAGCTAGTTGGGTGGCAGTCAACACAGGTATGACCAACATTAATGTAAATTCCCTAGCAGTGAGCAACACCAACCTGTATGTGGGAACACTTGGCGGTGGCGTTTTTCGCTCCATCGACAATGGGCTCACTTGGGCGGCCGTAAACACAGGGTTGACGAACACTATGGTTCGCTCCTTAGCTGTAAGTGGCAGCAAGCTGTACGCGGGCACGGACGGTGGTATTTTTCGCTCCACTGATAACGGAGCCAACTGGGTGACACTCAATAACGGATTGCCTACAACTGCTACTGTATATTCCTTGGTCGTAACCAGCAGCTACCTCTACGCGGGAACAAATAGCGGTGTGTACCGATCAAGTGACAACGGAGCTAATTGGGTCGCAGTTAACACAGGGCTAACCAGCACAGCAGCCCTTTCCCTAGCCGTTAGCGACAACAAAATTTACGCAGGTACAAATACCCACATATACCGCTCCACCGATAACGGAGACCACTGGACGGCCATAAAAACAGGTTTGGGCAATGTCTTTTCTTTGGCCGTAAACGGCAACAACTTGTATGCTGGAACAGGTAGTAGCGGTGTTCACCGCTCCACCGACAATGGTGACCACTGGATGACCGTAAATACAGGGTTGGGAAGTACTACAGTATATGCCCTAGCCGTAAATGGCACCGATGTCTACGCGGGTACGAAGTTAGGTGTTTACCGTTCCACCGATAACGGAGTCAACTGGGTGGCATTAAACAGCGGGTTACCTCCGCTTACCGCTGTATATTCCTTCACCATGAGTAATGGCTACTTATACCTAGTGGGAGGGACCAGTTTGTACCGTTCTAGCGACAACGGAGCCAGTTGGGTGGAAACAAACATCGGGCTAAAAGCAAGTGCCCGTTGCTTAGCCGTGAAGAAAAACGACCTGTATGTCGGAACAAGTGGCGGTGTGTACCGTTCCAATGATAACGCTGCCAGTTGGGTGGCAATCAACAAAGGCCTGCCAATCAACTCTTTTGTCTGGTCACTTGTTGTAAATGGTGGCAACCTGTACGCGGGAGTTTTCAGGGTAACGACCAGCGGCACGTTTTCCGATGGTGTGTATCGCTCCACCGATAATGGGGCTAACTGGGTCGCTGTCAATACAGGACTAACTAATAATACTCCCCAAGTCTACTCGCTAGTCGTAAGCGACAACAGCCTATATGCGGGAACAGCCGGCAGGGGCATTTGGTCTAGACCACTGTCGGAGTTGGAGGCTGATGCACCTGTAGTTACTTCCTTTGCCCCTACCAATGGATCAGTTGATACCAGCGTAACGATTACAGGCATCAACTTTAGCCCTACACCCGCTGACAACCTTGTTAAATTTAACGGAACCTCGTCAGTGATTACTGCCAGCACCGCCACCAGCATAACGACAAAAGTTCCAATTGGAGCCACTTCGGGTGCCATTTCCGTTACCGTAGCTGGCAATATCGGAATCAGTACTACCAATTTTACGGTGAACAAAGCGTCCCAGATTATTACGTTCCCCGCCTTGTCGGCCAAAACATTTGGCGAAGCCGCGTTTACATTGTTTGGTACTTCGTCATCAGGTTTACCTTTGACCTACTCAACCAGCAACACAAGCGTGGCTACGGTCAGCGGCAGCATAGTTACCATCGTAGGCGCAGGCTCGACTACCCTCACCGCAAGCCAAGCGGGCAACAGCAATTACAACCCAGCGGCAGATGTTCCTCAATCCTTAACTGTTAACAAAGCCCCCCAAATTATTACGTTCCCCTCCTTATCAAGCAAGACCTATGGCGATGCACCTTTTACCCTATCAGCAACCTCTTCTTCGGGTTTACCGCTAACCTTTGCTAGTAGTAACACAGAGGTAGCCACAGTTTCTGGTAACATGGTCACTATAATTGGTGCTGGTACTGCTACTATCACGGCTAGCCAAGGGGGCAATAATAATTACGATCCCGCCTCATCGCCCCAATCTTTGACCGTTAACAAAGCGTCCCAAAGCGTTACGTTTACTGCGTTGGCTAGCAAGACCTATGGCGATGCTCCCTTTACCCTATCAGCAACCTCTTCTTCGGGTTTACCCCTGACCTATGCTTGCAGTAATGCAGGGGTAGCCACGGTTTCTGGTAACATGGTCACTATAATTGGTGCTGGTACTGCTACTATCACGGCTAGCCAAGCGGGCAATAATAATTACAATCCCGCCTCATCGCCCCAATCTTTGACTGTCAACAAAGCATCCCAAATCATCACATTCTCCGCGTTATCTAGCAAAACCTTTGGCGATGCGCCCTTTAGTCTACCGGGCACTTCGTCATCTGGTTTACCGTTGACCTATTCTAGCAGCAATACGGGTGTTGCCACAGTATCTGGCACTACGGTCACCATTGTTGGTGCAGGTTCAACCACTATCACAGCCAAGCAATCGGGTAATGATAATTACAATCCTGCTGCGGATGTAGGTCAATTACTGACTGTCAACAAAGCATCTCAAACCATTACATTTTCTGCCTTATCGAACAAGACCTATGGGGATGCCACTTTTACTTTGCTTGGCACCTCGTCATCAGGACTAGCATTGACATACACAAGCAGCAACACGACCGTTGCCACAGTCTCCGGTAATACAGTCACCGTTGTTGGCGCAGGTACTGCTAACATTACTGCCAAACAAGCTGGCAACAATAACTATAACCCTGCGGCAGATGTAGCTCAACCCCTCATAATCAACAAGGCCAACCAAACCATCTCATTTGCGCCCCTGCCCACGGTTGTGGTCAACAGCCCCGCATTTCCATTGACGGCAACTGCGAGTTCTTCTTTGCCCATAGCATACTCTACCACTTCAAACAACATCACCCTCACGAATGGGTCAGTTGGCATCGTGGCTGCTGGGCGTGCCACCATTACTGCCTCTCAGTCGGGCAGCTCGAATT
>JBJTHA010000008.1:0-2888 GCA_046094265.1 Cytophagales bacterium | reverse complement strand
ATAAGTGGTTTTATTTTGGGAATGCCTTTCGCTAAATTTCATGTTGCAAAAGAAAATCGAATTAGTATAAAACAATATTTTTTAAGAAGACTAACAAGACTAGAGCCTCCTTACATCTTAATAATGACGTTTTTATTGTTTGGCTCAGTTTATGTAGCTAAGACTATTTCGCTAAATAAAGGGATTGCAAGTTATCTGTCATCAGTTTTTTATTCCCACAATTTCATTTACCCCGGAAGCCTTCCTTTTTTGAACGGTGTTGCTTGGAGTTTAGAAGTTGAAGTTCAATTCTATATTTTGGCTCCTGTATTAGCATATATTTTCTCTGTGAGAATAGCAGCTATGAGGCGTTTACTGTTAATCGCAATAGCAATATTATTTATTACGCTAAATAAATTTCATTTAAATCCACTTCCCTTTACAAGTTTAATTAATTATTTGCAATACTTTTTGGTGGGTTTCATATTAGCAGATTTGTATTTATCCAACTCGATGATATTACCTAAATCGAAATATGATTATCTGATTGCGTTTGCTTTCTTTTTGGGTAATGGTGCCAAAAATGGTTGGTGACATTGGTTGAAAAATTTCATTTATTCCGCCCGTAAATCTGAATAGGAAGCAAGCTCTGCTGGAGAGCAACTTGCCAGCAATAAGATTTACCGACTGGAATGGTCAGAAGGCTCTCGCAAGGGAGTCTTCTTCATTGTAAGATCATTCCAAGAGTTTTATGGCTTAAGAAAACTCAGAACGCGGAGCGTTCTTAAAATACAGATACCACTGAATGAATTCTTTCCTGTGTTTTGCTGACAGTCCTCTGTGAACGGACAAGTGGCCCTTAAGATGGCCAAAGAAAGATTCCAGCCCATTGGTTGACTTGGGTACCCGTTCGTTGTCCAGATAACGAAACATGTCCGGCAAGGCTTTCTTGATTACCATGAAGGAACGCCTGACCAGCTTATGCTTATACCAATACCTTCCTGTTGCCAACTG
This sequence comes from Cytophagales bacterium, assembly GCA_046094265.1. Taxonomy (GTDB): domain Bacteria; phylum Bacteroidota; class Bacteroidia; order Cytophagales; family Cyclobacteriaceae; genus ELB16-189. The sequence goes on along the minus strand of JBJTHA010000008.1, from coordinate 1,895 downwards.
GTAGCTCTTTTCGTTGAGAAAACTCTGATGACGCTCATGCCATTGCACCAAACTCACAACCCAATGATCGCGATCCTGAGTAGTTTTGATCGTATGAAGCTTGGACACTATAGCGCGAAGTTCCAAGCCCGGTATTGTTTTTGGCCTCATGGTAAGCCAGATACGACACATTCGTTGTATGTGAACCACGCAGCGTTGTAGGATAACACCAGGACAAACATCCCGGATGGCCTTCAGCAGAGCCTTATGTCCATCACAGGTTATGCTCTCAATTTGTACTTGCAGGGAAAGTAAATTCTCCAGGTCTTCCTTCAATTCTTCATACCATTCCCCGGTGGTCAGTCTGTACAATTGTGTGAACTTGATCGTATTGTCGCGGTACAGAACAAGGCATAGATCGTTACTGAAATAGGTTCCATCTACCAATAGGTTGACTCGCTCGCTGGGATAAACACTTAATACCGGAGGCTTATTCAAGTAGCGATGGAAGTACCGCTTCAATGTTCGGGCCGAATACCCACTCAATATACTTAACTGTTGCAAAGTATGCCGACCTGATACCCACTTCTCAAACCACGTGAACCGGTTATTGGAGGCTACAGAAGCGTTAGTCCAAGTGAACAAAAGATTACATGATTTGCATTTGAAACGCTGCTTACCGCCTCGGTTGCCCCAACGGATAACATCAAAACTGCCACAGCCCCAACATGACTTTTTTACCCTTTACCATAAAATGAAAAGAGGAAATTGAAACCATTTTCAATTTCCTCCTATTTTTAGCATCTTTTCTCTTCGAAATCAGTGAGTTACAAGTTAGCTCACCAACCATTTTTGTCCATTAAATCCACTTGCTTGCCAGTGATTTTATAGAGAAAACTTAGTGGATATATTGAATGAACCTAGCAACCCTATCCGCCAACAACTTTTTTGAGACTTGCTACCAGGCTTTCCCATAAGTCTTGCAGTTCTTCCATATCATCGAAATCCGAGTAGTCGCTCACTTTAAGGAAGGTGGTTTGTGTGAATTCGTTTACTTCTAGGCGCAATTCAATGTAGGAAGGGTCTTTTTCGTCAAGTTCGTTTTCGGGCAAGTATTGAAATTTCGCGTAGTGGTTAGTACGGTGTGCAGCCAGCACTGCCTTATGCGATTCGTTTTCCCATGTGAAAGTGAATACCTTCTCCGGGCTGATGGTGACATTGTCTGCAAACCATTCAGAAAGCCCACTGGCGGATTCGATATAGGGGTACAACATCTTGATAGAAGCGTGAATTTCAAAATCAGCATTGAATAGCTTCTTTTTTGTTGTGGTTGCCATAGTATTTTAATTCGATCTTAATTTATACCAATTTCTCTACAACGTCAAACCAAATTTCACGTTCTTCACAAAAAGCTAGAATAAGTAAATCGCTTTGCCGACAGCTCAGCAAGTAAAACAAGTAGTTGTTCGTACTAGATTCCGTTAAGTCTACCGAAAACATCAAGACGTCTTTCGCACTACTTCCATATTTTAACACCACTTAGCGAGCATACCGATGTGAATTTGAAACTTGCACTTAAGCAGAATTTGGACAGTGCGGGTGCGTGTAAACTGGCAGAAGTAGAGGTTTTACTAATAATCTGAGTTCGGGTTAATCATCTAATCGAAATTGTTCTTTGAAGGCGTTGATCAACTTTGGGTTTGATTCTTCGATGTTCTTCTTGATAGATGGTTTTTTGGGGAAGAAAGAATAAGCTACAATGGCTCCCATGACGTTGAGAAGGAACCCGTTGATGGAGCGGTGGCGCGTGTGTTCTAGTTGACAAATGTTTTTGAGTTCATCGTCGACCGTTTCAATCACGGAACGTTTACGCAACAACAATTTTTCTTCGTTGCTAAGGGCTTTGGGACTTCATG
>JBJTHA010000007.1:0-5153 GCA_046094265.1 Cytophagales bacterium | reverse complement strand
TGAAGCCGAGAGCCAAGATTTGAGGAATTCCTGCTTGGTGTAGTTAATAAGTCCAACAGCTGGGTCCGCCACCCACACTTTGTCTTTCTTTATTTTATAGACTACCGCAAAATGGTTTTGGTTCCAATGAACAATCGAAGGCAGTGGTGCATCTGCAACCAGCTTTTCAAAAGGTACTTTAATGCCCAACGTGCGAAAGCCGATGGCCTCGGCAGCATCGCTTATGCCCAACATGGAAACGCCCTCACGTGTGATGTAGGCTTTGGCCCGCAGTTGCGTAAGGCTGTAGTTTTTGCCATAGTGTTTGGCCACCATGCGCAGGCAGGTAGGGCCACAGTCCATGGCATCGGGTTGTTTGTAAAAAGGAAAACTGTTTAGCAAAGCAGCGCTCTAGATTTATTTATGATTGCTAATGTCAGGTTTGCAACCTATAAAATCAACCGTAACGATGTGGTTTTTTTTTCTGATGTAAGAAGTGAGTAGTAAAATCAAATGAAAGGTTAGATATTTACAACGTGGAGACCTTCATAAGCAACTCAACACCACTTTCCAAGGCAAGTTTTTCATAAGGGGCGGTGCGGCATTCGTAATTATGCGCAAGGTTTTAATTGACTTGTGCCATTTGCCTGTACAAGCTTTGCAAGACAGCATTCATCTATTTCTTTTGGGCAAATTCCACTCGCGCGCCTACGGCCATCACACCCTCCAGTGTATCCTTCCGCATGAATTGCTGAAAAGTAATTTTGTGCAAGCCCAATTGATGAAACGTATAGTGTTGGAGGATTGGAAATTGATGATCGAATAGGTCGCCAATGCCGCTTTGGCCGAAGGGTTCTCCTGTCTTTTGGTCAAACAAATAATTGCCTACCATTTTTTTTTCCAACTCTACATTTTTTGGATCAACAATCGTGTAGTTGATAAACAATCTTGAATACGGATAGTCTAAAGAATTGCGCACGTTAAAGTACACATTGTAGTGCAACGTAGTGTCTTTGATCTCAAAATCAACCGTCACTTTGTCTGCAATCTTCCAGGTTTTATCTGCAAACTCAAGGTTGACTTCATGCACGCGGGTAGAATCGCATCCAACAAGTAACAACAACAGCCCTACTACGCTAAGCAAAAAAAACTTTGTCATGATAGGTTGCTCGGATTATTGTCTTTGTTTGGGTTGGGATTGCGCGGTGGATTATTCCTGCGGTCGCGGTGTTGGTTTGGATGCGGTCGGTTTTGCCGCTGCTGATTTTGTCCACCGCGGTTTTGATGGGGGTTTTGTCCACCCTTATTCTGTCCAGTGTTTTGCTCACCACGATTTTGATTCTGAGGTTGTTGATTCGGTCTTTGTTGATTTTGGTTGGGTTGCGGATTTTGGTTTCGGTTCGGATGATTGTTTTTGTTTCGGTTCTTGCTTTTCTTCTTGCCTGATTTTTTAAATTTCTTGTCCATGCTCTCCAAATCGCTGTTGAGCGTAGAAATGGGCGCTTTTACGGCTTCTTCATTCAACTGCAACGTAGCGGGCCTTTTGCCCTCGGCATTCAAACGTAAAATCTCATTTACGCGGTCAACATTAAGTGGATACCAATTGTTGTCTTCCTTATAGCCAAACCACATGATCTTTCTGAAAATATCGGTCTTTTGCAAGCGCGCTTCTCCTTGCTCAGTCAGCAGTGGCTTTTCAACTTCGGGTATAAATTGGAGTGCGTCCATGTACGTTTCCAATTCATAATTCAAACAGCATTTTAATCGGCCGCACTGGCCAGAAAGTTTGCTAGGGTTAAGGGATAAATTTTGATAACGTGCAGCACTGGTAGCTACGTTCTTGAAATCACTTAGCCATGTGGAACAGCACAATTCGCGACCACATACTCCTATCCCTCCAATACGGCCGGCCTCTTGCCGTAAACTAATCTGGCGCATCTCCACACGCACTTTAAACTCAGCTGCCAGCTGCTTGATCAGCTCACGAAAATCCACACGATCTTCTGCGGAATAATAAAAAGTAGCTTTGGTGTTGTCGGCTTGGTACTCCACATCCGACAGCTTCATATTGAGCTTGTAGTGTTTAATTACCTCGCGCGTGCGGTACAGTGTGGGGTTTTCCCGCTTCTTGGTTTCCTCAAACTTCTCAAGGTCGCGCACGTTGGCAATGCGGTAGATTTTTTTGATCTCGTCATCATTGGCCACCTTTTTCTTTTGCATTTGCAGGCGTACCAGTTCACCTTGCATGGAAACATGCCCGATGTGATGACCGCTTTGTGCTTCCACTACTATGGCATCGCCAGTGGTCAATTGAATTCGGTCTTTATTTCTATAAAAATCTTTTCTCCCATTTTTGAAGCGGATCTCTGCCACATCAAACTTGTCCTCTACGGGCATCTCCATGTTCGAGAGCCAATCGAAAACATTCATCTTATTGCAGCCGCCTGTACTACAGGCTCCGTTATTGTTGCAACCGGCTACTTTGCCGTCTTTTTTCGTTCCACACGCACAACCCATATATAAAAATGGCCCTACGGCTCGATTTAGTTTTTAGTCAATCGTCAAAGTTAACACATCATTCCCAATATCGTTCCTAAAATATGCCCCCGACCAGTGAATGGCCTTTGCAGCAGCGTAGGCGTTTTCCTGGGCTTCTTTTAACGTGGCACCTGTACCTGTAATGCCAAAAACGCGGCCCCCGTTATTTACCAAAGTTCCGTTCAAAATTTTTGTGCCTGCATGAAAAGCCTTCGCATTATGCGCAGCTTCGGCCCCTTTGATGGCATGGCCTTTTTGAAAATTATCAGGGTAGCCCCCAGAGGCCATTACGATAGTGAGCGCGTAGCTTGGGTCGACTTCAATGGCAACATCTTTCATGTTGCCCGCTGCGCAGGACACCAGTAACTCCACCAAATCACTTTTAATACGGCTCATTACTGACTGCGTCTCGGGGTCGCCCATGCGTGCGTTGTATTCAATCACGTAGGGTTCGCCTTTCACGTTCATCAAACCAATGAAAATAAAACCTTTGTAAGGAACATTTTCTTTCGTGAGGCCGGCAATGGTAGGCTTCACCACGTTCTCCTCCACCTTTCTCATAAAGGCAGCATCTGCAAATACCACTGGCGACACTGAACCCATGCCACCGGTATTCGGGCCGGTGTCTCCATCGCCAATGCGCTTGTAGTCTTTTGCTTCGGGCAGCAGCAGGTAATCCTTTCCGTCCGTTAAAACAAAAACGGAACACTCGATGCCGTCCAAGAATTCTTCGACCAAAACCTTTGCGCTTGCTTCCCCAAATTTTTTCTCTTCCAACATCTCGCGAATGGTGCGTTTAGCTTCTTCTTTATTAGGAGTAATGACCACACCTTTACCTGCTGCCAGGCCATCTGCTTTCAACACGATGGGTGGTTGGCATTGATCAATGTAACTTGCCGCCTGCGAAAATTCATGCGAAAAAAAAGTTTTTGCCTTAGCAGTAGGCACACCGTTTCGCAGCATAAACTGTTTTGAATAGTCTTTGCTGCCTTCTAGTTGTGCACCTTTTTTTCCTGGACCCACTAACAAAATGGTAGCCAGTTCTGGTTTTGACTCAAAGTAATCTCGAATGCCTTTCACCAAAGGTAACTCTGGACCTACCACCACCAATTCTATTTTTTGTTCTACACAGAAATTGCCAATTTTTTCAAAATCATCTGCGGCAATACTTACATTTTCTGCCTCCAAGGCTGTACCGGGATTACCGGGCGCTACAAAAAGCTTGGTGCATTTTTTACTCTGCCTGATTTTCCAAGCGAAAGCATGTTCGCGGCCACCACTGCCTAGCAAAAGTATATTCATAACTACAAAAGTTGGTAAAGATAGGCACGGAAGAGCAAAAAAAAGGCAGGTACTACCCGCCTTTTTATGGACTTCCTCAAAAATCAATTGGCATACTCGCTTAGAAACTTAATGCGCATGAGGCGCACATCATCTTCTGAAAAGTCGCTCAGTTCGGCCATGGCATCTTCAATGCTGTCCGTTTCTGAATTTAAAAAATATTCGTAGAGTTCCTCCTGACGCGATTCGTCCAGTACTTCATCAATGTAATAATCAATGTTGAGTTTTGTGCCCGAATAGATGATGTTTTCCATTTCGGTGAGCAACTCCTCAAAACTTAATGCTTTTGAAGAGGCAATCTCTTCCAAATCAACTTTACGATCTACTTGCTGAATAATAAATATCTTTATTTTCGATTTGTTAACGGATGACTTGACCACCACCTCCGAGGCCGTTTCAATATCATTTTCATCTACATACTTTTGGATTAAGTCCAGAAATTCCTTTCCAAACTTATTCACTTTGCCCATACCCACACCATTCACCGAGGCAAGTTCTTCTTTGTTGGTGGGGTACGTGGTGGCCATTTCTTCCAACGAAGGATCTTGGAAAATGACATAAGGAGGTAAATCTTTCTCTTTCGCCATCTTCTTGCGAAGTGCCTTCAGCATTTCAAACAATTTCAAGTCGTACGACTTAGAGTTGATGACTACGCGCTCTGACGACTCTTCCTCATCAATCTCTGTAGTAAAATCATGATCGCGGGCTAATTCAATTGAATGTGGTTTCTTCAAGAACTCTTCGCCCTTTTTGGTCACTTTTAAAACACCTATATTTTCTATGTCCTTCTCTAGGTATTGGTAAATCAAGGCTTGGCGGATTACGCTTTTCCAGAAATCTTCGTCTTCTGTGTCTCCTTTTCCATAAACAGCTAAATCAAAATGTCCGTAGCTTTTTACATACTCATCTTCTACTCCACGAATAACATTCACCAAATGCCCTAAGCCAAATCGCTGATCCGTTTGCTTCACGGCTTGTATGGCCAGTGTTACAAAATCCATTCCTTCATAGCGCTCTCGCGGACTGGTGCAGTTATCGCAAGCCCCACATGTTTTTTCCATGTATTCTTCTCCAAAATAATGGAGCAGTTGTTTTCTGCGGCATACCGGGCTTTCCGCATAAAATTCCATCTCCTGCAATAGGATACGTGCATTTTCACGCTCTTGCACAGATTTGTCTTTATTAAATTTTTCTAATTTGTTCAAGTCGTTGTGGCTATAAAACATCAAGCACACGCCTTCTAATCCATCGCGGCCCGCGCGGCCGGTTTCTTGGTAATAGCCCTCAAGCGATTT
>JBJTHA010000006.1:0-3196 GCA_046094265.1 Cytophagales bacterium | reverse complement strand
CACTTAGAGGTGGAACGCCAGCGGATAGCCAACATTCTCACGATTGTGGTGTCAGGTTTTGCGCTGCTGCTGGCTGGAGTAGCGTTTTACATCGGCTACAAAGCCCGCGTCACCAATCTGAAACTGGCTGCCCAAAACATGCTGATTACAGCACATCAGCGCGAGATTGACCAGCAATACGAAGCCTTGAAAAGGAAGAACAGCCAATTGTCTGATAGTAATAATGAAAAAGACACACTGATGAGTATTGTTGCGCATGACCTAAAAGTGCCATTCAACCAAATTGCAGGCCTGATAAGCTTGATTGAGATGGATGGCAAGTTGAACCTTACTCAATTGGATTATGTCTCCAAGATCAAGGAAGTCACCCAATCAAGTACTGGATTGATTGTCGACTTATTGGACGTACACGCAATAGAATCGGAGAGAAACGTACCAATGCCACAGGCTTTCAATTTAGTAGAGCTGGTGCAAGAGCGGGTGGAGTCTTTTAGATTGGTAGCCGCACAAAAAAAAATTAAGATTGAGTTTGATAGCGGAGATTTACCTTTGGTTATTTCAGATCCTAATTACGTTGGTCGCGTGCTTGATAACTTGCTCTCAAACGCCATCAAGTTTTCGCCCGCTGAAAAGAAAGTGTTCGTCACCCTGAAGTTGAGTGAGTCTATGGCAATGCTTGTGGTAAAGGACGAAGGGCCGGGTTTTTCGCAAGCCGATAAAGCTTTGTTGTTTCAAAAATTCAAAAAGCTGAGCGCAAGGCCAACAGCAGGCGAGAGTTCTAACGGCCTTGGCTTGGCAATTGTAAAAATTTTAGTGGATCGCCTGAAGGGCAGTGTTCGCCTCGTTAGCGGGGAAGGCTGCGGCAGCGAATTTGTAGTATCAATTCCGATTGCTGCATAACATTTCGTTAACTCACCTTTTTCAGTGCTTGCTCTAAGTCAGCTAGCAGGTCTTCAATGTCTTCCACCCCCACGCTCAATCTGATGAGTGAATCACTCAATCCGTTTTTGATGCGCTCCTCGCGCGGAATGCTTGCGTGGGTCATACTCGCAGGGTGGTTGATCAACGACTCAACTCCGCCCAATGATTCTGCCAAAGAAAATACCTCCACGTTTTCCATCAGCGCGGTGGCGTTTTCTATGCTGTCGTCCTTGAGCGTAAAAGAAATCATTCCTCCAAAGTCGCGCATTTGTTTTTTGGCCACATCATGATTCGGATGGTCGGTAAAACCGGGCCAATAGACTTTACCTACTTTTGGATGATTGCGCAAATATTCGGCAACCTTCTTCCCGTTAAAGCAATGACGCTCCATGCGCAGGTGTAGTGTTTTGATGCCACGCAAAACCAAAAACGAATCTTGCGGGCCCGGAACGGCTCCACACGAATTAGCGATAAATGCAAGGTCTTTATAAAGTAGCTCATCATTCACCACCAATGCACCCATAATTACATCGCTGTGGCCTCCCAAGTATTTTGTTACGGAGTGCATCACAATGTCAGCGCCTAAGTCGAGTGGGTTTTGCAAATAAGGCGAAGCAAAAGTATTGTCAACGGCTACCTGAATATTATGCTTTTTGGCAAGTGCCACGCAACCTGCAATATCAATGATGCGCATCAGTGGATTAGAAGGAGTTTCGATCCACAACAATTTTGTTTTGGAGGTGACATAAGGCGTAACGTTGTTTATATCGGTTAGATCAATAAAATGAAACCTAATGCCCGCGCGCTCATACACTTTGGTAAACAACCGATACGACCCACCGTACAAATCGTTGCTGGTAATCACTTCATCACCTGGGTTCAGCAAACGCAACACAGCATCGGTGGCACCCATGCCCGATGAAAAGCACAAGCCGAATTTTCCATTCTCTAATGCGGCAATATTTTTTTGTAGTTGATTGCGTGTGGGGTTTGCACCGCGTGCATACGCATAGCCCTTGTGTTTGCTGGGCGATTCCTGCACGTACGTGGAAGTCTGAAAAATAGGCGTCATAATGGCACCTGTAGTAGGATCTGGTTCAACACCCGCGTGAATGGCTTTCGTTCCGAATTTCATTGAAATAGATTTGAGATGGGAGTATTGAGACATGAGACACGAGTGGAGATTTTATCTCAAATCTCTCTACTCAAGTCCCAAATCTTATATGTTTCTGTTCGTATCAAACTTCTCCAGGTAATCAGCTACGCGCCTTACAAAACTACCACCCAGCGCACCGTCTACCACACGGTGGTCATACGAGTGCGATAAAAACATTTTGTGGCGGATGGCAATGGCATCGCCATAAGGCGTTTCTACTACAGCAGGTTTTTTCTGTACTGCACCCAACGCCAAAATGGCTACTTGCGGCTGCATGATGTTGGGCGTGCCCATCACGTTACCAAACGACCCCACGTTTGACACCGTAAATGTTCCACCTGCCAATTCATCGGGCTTCAACTTGTTTTCGCGGGCGCGCTTCGCCAAGTCGTTGACTACTTTGGCCAAGCCTGTAATGTTGTATTGATCGGCATTGCGAATGACGGGTACAATCAAATTGCCAGTGGGCAACGCCACGGCCATACCAATGTTGATGTCGCGCTTTTTGATGATGCGGTTGCCATCAACCTGCACGTTGATCATCGGGTAATCTTTAATGGCTTGTATCACCGCTTCGATAAAAATCGGTGTGAATGTGAGCGCATCGCCTTCGCGTTTCTGGAAATCGTTCTTCACCTTGTTTCGCCAAAATACAATGTTGGTCACGTCTGCTTCTACAAATGACGTAACGTGTGGCGATATGCGCTTGCTGTCTACCATGCGCTCGGCAATCATCTTGCGCATGCGATCCATCTGTATGATTTCGTCACCACCGCTGATGGATGCAGGAACTAATGGAGCAGCCGAGGTACGGACAGCTGTTGCCGCCACTGCCTGGCCTAGCTTACGTTGCTGCACGTATTGCAAAATATCTTTTTTGGTCACGCGGCCTTCTGCACCGGAGCCCGCAATGTTCTCCAGTTCGACTAACGCTATCTGTTCTTCTTTGGCAATATTCTTGACCAACGGTGAATAGAAGCGATTCGAAGATTTGAAATCTATCGCATGCGCGGCACCATTTCCATTGCTTGCTACCGCCACCGCTTTTTCTATCGGTGCAGCTACAACTTTGGGAGGTTCACTTGCGGCAGGTTTTGTTTCTTCCACAGATACTTCCGT
>JBJTHA010000005.1:0-5663 GCA_046094265.1 Cytophagales bacterium | reverse complement strand
TTTTTTTTTTTTTTTTTATTGTGTCGTCCCCACACCCCTCTGGGGGGCCCCACGACTGCGTTGGGGGTGAGGTCAATCGCCAAAGTTCACGCTTAGATTGGATGAAATCCCAATCCTGAATCCGTAATCAAGATACTGACCATTTTGGAACGAGACAGCACCTTCCAAACGGAAGATTCGCAAAATGCCATCTAACCCATAACCCACTTCGGTGTAATTGCGCGAGCTGGGTGAAGCTAAATAGTTGACAAAGAAATTTTCCTGCACACCCATCAATCTTACTTTGGCGATACGTGTGATCAAAAATTTACGCAAGTGATAATGGGCGTTTATGGATAAATATTGATCGCGCGTGCTGTAAGCATAGTAATCTGCTAAACGGAAACTTCCTATCGGATCGGTAGTGATGATGGGTGTACGATTGCCCAAAAAATGCTGGTAATCGGTAAAGAACATCCTCTCGTTGTTCAAAAACTTGCCTCCTTTTACCGCTACATCCAACGTGCCGCGTATGCCGAATTTAACTTGCTGGCGTATGCCCAATTCCAGCAGGTCAAAATTCACATCACTGCCCAACAGCCCATCCCAACCTTTCCGGTACTCCATCATCAGCGTAGGCGAAGAGTTCTCTACCCGATACTTGAAACCATTTCTAATCCTGAATTTTTGCCATGGCCGTGCTTCTATGCTGACGGAAGTGATAAAAGCAGTGTTGGTCGGAAACGAGGTGGGTACGCCATCATTAACAGGTGCGTTGGGCGTATACTTTTCTTTGTTGCCACCAAAAAATGTGTAGTCAGAATTGTTAGTAAGCTCGTATCGTTTAGCCCAGTTGATTTGCCCGCGCAACGTGTACTTTTGGTTGAACTGTTGGGAGTACTTTAAGTCCACAAAGTCCTGCTCATAAATCTTCATCCAATTTTCGCCCAGCAGTAGCGAGGTGGCCGTGTTTACATAAGAGTGAATGGGTTCTTTTGGATTGTATTGCTGCACATACGTGCCGCCCTCAACCGTGATTCTCCTTTTCGAATCGCGGAACTCTACGCGAAGTTTACCTGTCAGCTTTTCCCGCGCAAAAGCATAGCGAGCGATAGGACTAATTTCCAGCCGCGAGGTTTTGCGCTTGGTCGTATCCATGGGGTCTTTTGCCGTCCACCGTTTGTAGAAACTGGTGCGGTACACCAAATTGAAACCCTATACAGTATTAAATCCGCCATAGGGGAAGTGTATTCGGAAGGATGAAGTTTTATCGAGCGTATACGTATCGCCTACCAGCAAATCCAATGGCTGAAATCCCTTTTTGGCACCTTTGCGCGATTTTAGCGTGTCACCCTCGTCCCGTTTTTTTTGTGCTATGGCAATACTATCACTGATTTCGTAGCCGCGTTCTTCTTGTTTAGATAGTGCCACGGGCCGGATGTCAGCCCAAAAGGTGGAGTCTTTCTTATAAGCCGTTGAATCGATCTTAAATGATGACTCAGATAGTACTTCGGGTTCTTTGGTCTCTTGTTGTTCTTGTTTTTCGTAATCGCGGATGATTTGACGCAATTCTTTGTTGGTAACTTCCTTACCTGAGGCGAGGCGCTCCTGTAGTTGCTGATCTTTCTTGCTGAATTTTTTTTCGATTTGTTTTGCTTGCTCTTTCTCCAACTTTTCGTCCACCATTTTCATTTCGGCTACCGCTAGGTCGGGGTTTAGCTTAATTTTATAGTCTTTAATCACTGCAAAATACTCTCCTTCAAAATCGAATCCGAAAACCTTCCCGCTAATCACAAATTTATTGATCACAGGCAGCCAGGCTTTGTCTTCGATTGGGTTATAAATCTGCTTAATCTTGAAATTTATGCCCAGCTTTATTGTTTGCAAATCCAAGCTGTGAATGCTCCACCAGTCTTCTACAATAAAAATCGTCCCTTCCACCACATTGTCTCCTTTTGAGCGTGGCGTTACTTTGATTTTGCTTACCTCATATTGATTGTCTTTGAACGTGCCTAAGAACTCAAACTTATAATAAGAAAAGGCCCGTGGGGATAACGGGGATACCACCTCGGCAATTTCGGGCTGGTAAAAACTACCGTTAATAAATTGTGCGGGCGATCCACCTTGGTCTTTACCCTTTGTATAAACTGCAATTACTTTTTCGTCAAACTTGTTGGGCCGCGTGTACTTGATTTCAGAAACAGATTCGGTAATAAACACCCTATCCTTTTTGATGCCTTCTTTTTCGATTGCTTTTTTTGCAAACCAAGGGTAATCTTTTAATTGACCCTTTCCCTTGGTATAAACTTTTGCTTTGTATTCATCTAGTTGCTGCGTATGGTATTTTGCCTTGGCAATGGCTTTGCGCATGATGGTATAGGCGGGGTCTTCTTTGCCCGCTTTCACCACCACGTTCTGCAAAACAATTACCTGGGTTTTAAGTGTAATCTTGAGATCGACAAAACCAGCCGCCACCGTTACTTTTTGTTGAAGCGTTTCGTAGCCCAAGTATTGAAACAGAACATCGTATTCACCGGGAGGGAGTGCCAGCTCGAAGTTTCCATTTAAATCAGTCGCTGCCCCGGCCGAGATTTGCTTGACAAAAACACTAGCAAACGCAAGCGGACTGCCATCATCACCTTTAACGGTACCCCGTATGCCACCTGCCATGGCCGCTGTGGAAATACCGAGTAAAAAAAGAGGAAGTAGAGTTTTATTCACGGGTAAAAGTTTTATCGCTAAGACGGAAAGGCTGGCCAATTGGTTGCAAGCAGCCAATCGACTATTTGTAAAAATCCTTTAGTCTGATCATTGTTTCAACCGATTCTGGAACGAGGTAACGTATGGATTTATTGTTTTTGATACAATCGCGAATATATGTTGCTGAAATATCCAATAATGGAGCTTCTACCAGTTTCACGTTTGCATGACGTTTGAAATCAGAATTTGTTACATGTGGCCGTGGATAAACATACAAGCCGTAGTGTTCTAATATCTGTTCATAATTTTTCCATTTGGCAAAATTCGCCAGGTTATCTTCGCCAACAATTACTTTAAAATCCTTTTCTGGATGTTTTTCGTGCAGATGGGCAAGTGTGTGTATAGTGTAGCTTGGTTTTGGTAAATGAAACTCTACATCTGATACTTCTATTTTATAGTGGTCGGCAATGGCTGCCTTGGCCATGTCGTAACGATCAAATTCATGCAGTAAGCCTTTACTGGGTTTCAGTGGGTTTTGGGGAGATACCACCAGCCAAACTTTTTTCAAGTCTGTATTTTCTGCCATTGCGTTGGCAATGATCAGGTGGCCAATGTGAATGGGATTGAAGGAGCCAAAGAATAAACCGACTTTTTGCATTAGTGCGAAGTGATTTTCAAAAATTCTTTTGGGGTTAGAACGGGTACTTTAGATGCTTTAAAGTCAGCTTTGTTACGGGTAATAATGGCCTCAACATTTTTGACCTCCAATGAAGAAAAATACTGGAGACCATCTTCGAAATCGCTGAAAGAAGAATCTATGTTCTTTTCAAAGTGTGCTCGGCTAAGGCTAATTACGTTAACCCATTTCAAAAGCCTAGCAATAACGGCAAAAGGATTTTTGCCATTCTTTTTCACTATGTAGGCAATATTTGCCAGTGACAGAGTAGACAAGTAGATTTCAATTTCACCTGCTTCGTGAAGCAAAAACAATTTTGAGGCATCCTCGACAAAGCCCTCTCGGTTTAAAACCAAATCAAGTACCACGTTGGCGTCAAGCCATATCCTTTTACTCATTTGTATTTTTTTGCCAGATATTCGGCTATTTCCTTCTTATAATTGAAATTTTTTGAGGCTTTTCCTCCAATGCCCTTCAGCTCTAAAATGGAGCTGCTCATTGGGTTTTTTTCGAGTCGGCCAATTTTCTTAAGGTACTCCTCTACTAACTTCGATATGCTTTGGCCTCGCGCTTTAGATAGCCGTTTCGCGGACTCAATTACTTTTGAGTCAATACTGAGGGTTAACTTTGATGTCATACGTGTAAAAATAATGAATACGTAAAGAAAGCTATTTCACAGGGATTAAACAAGATAGAAAAATGGTCTTACTGGCCTTTAAAGTTATCGTAGAGCCTTTTTGCCTCACGCAAAGACTTTTGCAAATCCTCAGTTACCAGCACTACATCAAACCTATCTTGAAAACTCATTTCAAATTTTGCCTTGAAAAGCCTACGCGAAAGGCTTTCTTCCGTTTCAGTGCCACGTTCGCGCAGCCGCTCCGCCAGCACTTCGTAGGAGGGAACTTTTACAAAAACAGAGAGCGCCTTGTCGCCAAAATATTTTTTTAAATTGATTCCGCCTTTTACGTCTACATCAAAAATTACATTTTTCCCTTCACGCCAACTGCGTTCAATTTCAGATTTCAGTGTTCCGTAGAAGTTTCCTGCATAGACCTCTTCCCATTCGATGAACTCGTTGGCATCAATTTTTTTCTTGAAATCTTCGGGCGTCAGAAAATAATAGTCCTTACCGTTCTCTTCCGTGCGACCGCGCTTGTCACGCGTGGAGGCTGAAATTGAAAAACCTAAATCGGCATTGGTTGCCAGCAAATGTTTTACAATGGTTGTTTTTCCCGAGCCTGAAGGGGCTGAAAAAATAATTGCTTTGCCCGCCATTATGCAGAAAGTTGTGCTTTGATACGGGCAACCAAATCAGCAGGCGCCTCTCCACCGCAGCATTTGGTCTGTAGCATTTGCTTAATGGTAATCTCCAAATCGTATGAACTATGACATGGAAGGCACGCGCACATGTGTTCTTTGAAGTACGCTATTTGTTCTTCGGTTGCCTGGCCATCCAAGATGGTCTGCAACATTTCTTTGCAGGTGGGCCGTGTGTCAGCGGAAGCAAAAGGATTTTGTGGGTTCATAACTAAGCATTTTTATAGCCCATCGACTTGGCATACGCACTCAATTTTTCTTTGAGCAAATTACGGGCACGGTGCAGTCTGCTGCGCACGGTGCCTATGGGTATGTCTAAGATCTTGGCCATTTCTTCATACTTAAAACCTTCCAAATCGCACAGGATGATCACCGTTTTAAAGTCTACATCCAGTGAGTTGAGTGCGTTCGAAATTTCATCGCCCATCATGTCTTTCAGCGATTCCACCCGTAGGTCGGGTGTTATCTGCCTATTGATTTCTTCTGAGTTATAATATGTTTCTACATCCTGATAATCTATTTTATTGGGTTCTTTGCTTTTCTTGCGGTAGTCGTTGATGAAGCTGTTTTTCAAAATGCGAAACAGCCACGCCTTTGCATTAGTTCCTTTTTGAAAAGATTCAATAAAGCGATAGGCTTTTAAATAAGTGTCTTGCACCAAGTCTTTGGCATCATCGCGCTCAAGTGTAAGCCTATAGGCAAAATTGTACATCGAGTGGATGTGCGGCATAAACTCGCCATTGAAGACTTCAGCCTTCTCTTTTTCTGAATAATGCTGTTTGGGCGATTCCTCTAGTTCCATGAAACGGTAAAAGTACAAAACATGTGAGAAAGCGCAGTTAAATGATTTTATAGTTTTTGTATTCGCCAATGCGGTAGCCCACCAATCGCTTGATCTTTTCTTTGAAGCTATATTTCTTCTTGCTCACATCATGGTCAAATTTCCAGTTTTTCTTCGCGATGCGATTTTTCAATACCGTAGGATGTGTTT
>JBJTHA010000004.1:0-5980 GCA_046094265.1 Cytophagales bacterium | reverse complement strand
GTAATATGTAGTTATATAAGTATTTAAATATTATGTAGTAATAGTTATCCATGTTAGTTTGTGGATAAAGTTTGTGCCTGGGCGGTGTTTATAAGTGTGCGTGTGTTTAGTTTGAACGGAAGTTAAATTTAGTGATTAAACGGGAATTTGTGGAATGTGGACAATTTGCTTAACATCTGGTACACGTGGAACGAGTGTTGGTAATTCTTATGTTTTGATGATTATTCAGAACTTGGTGTCTTTGTTTGTTTCGATTGTGAATGAAAACTACGTTGTCCACATGTGATTCAGAACTTGATAGAAAGTGGGCCGACCTCCCAGTTTGCTCGCACGGGTGTTGAAAACTTTTTGTCAATCGTTCGGAAAAGAAATACTGGTTCGGGTTCGGTGTCAGTTTCGTAGTTTCCTACGTCCCATTTGCCATTGGCATTCTTGTCTGTTATTATTCGGATTTTGTACTCGTCTGGCGTAAGGTTTTTAAAGGTGTGGAACTTGCTGTTGCGAATTGTGCGAACAACGGTGTTTTTCGAATCCAGTAGTTCGAGTGTGTACGATGGTTTATTTGTCGTTACTTGAATGGCGAGTGTGCCGGTTTCCTCTTCTCTCGGTACTTTGATTGCTGTGGTGTAGGACTTGGCGCTGTCTTCCTCCACTGATATGAATGCTCCCCTACCCGCAATGAATATTGGCGCTGTTGTTTTCTGTTTTTTTTCTAGTGGCTCAATGGGTTGAAATTTTTTGGTGATCCGTAAGCGATGTTTTAGTGGGTCAATTGAGATATCGGTTTTGAGGATTGGCAGGAACTGCGTTGTGTCGAGTTGTATGTAAAGGCTATCCAGGCTAAATCCGAGGAGCGGTTTATTAAATGACACTTCCACAGTCATCGTTTTAGTTTCGAGGTTGTATTTTGGCTCCGCAAACTTCACTGTAAAAGTTTCTTTCGGTAGTTTTGTGTCGGTCGTTTTGATGTAGACAGTTGTATCGATGGTGTGGCCAACACTGTCGCGAGCGAACAGGTGTACCTGCAGCGAGTCTTTTGTTGGAGGGTCGTAGATCAAAACTTCGTCTTGCGTGTCATTGTACTGGTATGGCAGTTCCATTTGTTTTGTCCCCAGATGTAATGTGTCGAGGGCCTTGTTGAAGCGGAGTTTAGATTGGCGGTCGGTGTTTCGGACACTTGTCAGTTTTAGTGGCCTTGCGTCAACTTTGAAAAGAGAGATTCTGACACTGTCGGGTTTTTGCTCGTTTAAAACTACTTGCGAGGCGATAAATCCAAACCGCTCGGTTTTGCTATCGACTCTTAGGTTTCGGTTTTTGTCATCAAATGCGTAGATATAGTATCTCCCTGCCTTTAAGTTGGTTATATCAAACTGGCCGTTTGTGTTTGTACGAGTGAAATATGTTGGTATGTGTTGGAAGATCTTGAACGTGTCGCTTTGATAAAGCGCAACAGTTATTTTATCGGGCGGTTGCTCTTTGAATAATTCTGAGACGGTGCCGGCTATGCGAAGCGAATCAATTTCAGAGCCTGTGCTGAAAGCCAGCCGAAGGTTGTAAACAGGGTTTCGTTCATTGAGGTCTTGTACTGCATCACGGAAGTTGGCGGTGTAGGTGGTGTTTTCTTGGAGGGCCTTTTCTGGACTGATAATCACTCGGTTTTTCTTGGCAATAATCTTAGACTTTTTACCCAGTGATGGGGTAATCATGACTTCTTCATTTGCATTTTTAAGTTGCACGTATTCGTCAAATTCCAGTTCGAGTGTTTTCCCTACGAAATTGCGTTGGTTGTCTTTTGGGATTGATTTGAGTAGCACTGGTGGCTTTTTATCTTGTGGCCCACCGGTGGGAGACGTTTGGTTCGCGCAACTTGCTAGTAGTAGATTGGCTGCAGCCAGTAGAGTTAATAGCCTCATGCGTGCTTGGCGATATAGAGTACGCTGGAGTGTTTTTTAGTTTTTGAAGCAACCAAGTTGGAATGGAGGCCGCGAAATACTGCGTTTACGGCAATCAGCCACTTTGGCCTATTGGGGTGTCGATAGCTTTCACTTAAGAGGCTTATATAGAATGCATCTAGTTTCATGGGTTTGATAGCAACAATTTTTAAACCAACTTGTTTGAGAAGTACGCTCATGGTTTCACTTGAGAAGTGCCAAAGATGACGGGGCACATCGTACCCCGCCCAGTATTGTTGATAATGTTTACCATCGGCTGATGTGTAGTTTGGCACGGCTATAAACATGGTGCCTGTAGGTTTCAATTGTCTCGCGAGGGTTTTTAAACTGATCGGCAGCGCGTGCAAGTGTTCCAGCACGTGCCATAGGGTTATCACATCGTGTTGTGTTACGTCCAGATCACTCATGGTCGCTGCTATGTTTTTGCCCGTCAGTTGTGCGGCTTTGGTTCGGGCAACATCAGATCGTTCCACGCCTCTTACTTCCCAGCCGAATTGTTGACAATGGTTTAAAAATTCCCCTGTTCCACACCCAAAGTCCAAAATCGAGCCTCTTATTCTATAGCGGGTAATTGTTTCGTATTTCCAGCGAAGGGTGAACTTTCGCGCAAAAAGATACACTTTATCTAAGAACGAGCTCCCGCCTCCCGTATGCGAGATGTATTTGTCTGACTGGTAGTACCTTGAAATCTCTGCGGTTGATGGACGAGGATCCGTGAGGAGAAATTTACAGTTTTTGCACTTTAGAATTTGAAAGATTTCGTTAGTAACGGTGTAGTCTTTAACCTTGAGGTGCATGGATAACTCAAGCGAGTTACAGAGAGGGCATTTGCTAACGGTTTCCAAAGTTGTAATGTGAAGGCTGTTTTGTTCTTTTGTTATTTTCCCATGTATACAGTGAGTACCGAAACATCGGCAGGTGACACGCCACTGATGCGTGATAGCTGGCCAATCGTTTCAGGTTTGATTTTTTTTAATTTTTCTCTCGCTTCTGCGGACAAAGCCTTGACCCTATCGTAGTCGAAATCCGGTCTAATTTTGTAGTTGTCCAAGCTTAGAATTTTTTCTGCAAGTTTTTGCTCGCGTTCAATGTAGCTTTCGTACTTCGTGTTGATTTCTACTTGCTGTAAAACCTCGTGGCTGTACTTGCTCAGTTTTTTGCTTAGTAAAGGGTCAAGACGTTTTATTTCCGGCATGCCCAAATTTGGTCGCTTTAGTAAATTTTCGACTGGTATTTTTTCAGTGAGTTGAGCTGTGTTTAGTTCTGCCAATTCTGCATTCACCGTTTCTGGAGTGGCGCGTAGTTCCTTTAGCTCGCGTTTGAGTTGGGCAATAGCGTTTTTTTTATCCAGCAAGTTTTCGAGGCGACTGTCTGATGCAAGGCCCAGCTTATGGCCGATTTCGGTGAGGCGCAGATCTGCATTATCTTGGCGAAGCAAGATGCGATACTCTGCCCTTGAGGTAAACATTCGGTAAGGTTCTTGGGTACCCTTATTTACAAGGTCGTCTATTAATACACCGATGTATGCTTCAGATCGTTTTAGTACCAGGGGTTCCTTTTCTTTGATTTTGTTGTGTGCGTTAATGCCGGCCATCAACCCTTGGCAGGCCGCTTCTTCATACCCCGTAGTGCCGTTAATTTGACCAGCAAAATACAGATTATCAATAAGTTGAGTCTCTAAACTCATCTTCAATTGCGTGGGCGGGAAGTAGTCATATTCAATTGCGTAGCCAGGCCGGAACATCTTTGCATGCTCAAATCCCGGGATCTTGGTGATCGCAGCGTATTGCACGTCTTCGGGCAAAGAAGTAGAAAAACCATTTACGTAGATTTCAACGGTCTTCCATCCTTCTGGCTCCACAAAGATTTGGTGCCTGTCACGTTCCGCAAATCGATTGATTTTGTCTTCTATTGAAGGGCAATAACGAGGACCTAGTCCTTTGATTCGCCCTTGGAACATGGGGGACTTGTCAAAGCCCTTTTGCAGTTGGCGGTGTACTTCTTCATTGGTGTAAGTGATCCAACAACTGCGTTGTTCTTGTAACGGTTCGGTATCGGTAAAAGAAAATTTGCCAGGATTTTCGTCACCTTTTTGTTCTTCCATTTTGGAGTAATCCAGCGAGCGGCCATCGATGCGCGGTGGTGTGCCCGTCTTCATTCTTCCTGATTCAAATCCCAATTCAATAAGTTGTTCAGTGATTCCCGATGCCGCTTTTTCGGCTGCCCGGCCTCCACCAAAGTTCTTTTCTCCAATGTGGATTTTGCCATTCAAGAAAGTGCCGTTGGTCAGCACCACTGCTTTGCATGCGATCTCAATACCCAGGGCAGTTCTCACGCCCACAACCTTTTTATCTTTCACTACAATACCTGTAGCCATCTCCTGCCAGAAATCTACGTTGGGGGTATTCTCGAGCATTAAGCGCCACTCTTCTGCAAAGCGCATGCGGTCGTTTTGGGTACGCGGGCTCCACATGGCTGGGCCTTTAGAAAGGTTCAGCATCCGAAATTGGAGCATAGATTTGTCTGAGACGATTCCCGAGTATCCACCCAAGGCATCAATCTCCCGAACTATTTGGCCTTTGGCAACACCCCCCATTGCTGGATTGCACGACATCTGAGCTATGGTGTTCATGTTCATAGTGATCAACAGAACCCTTGAACCCATGTTAGCGGCAGCAGCCGCGGCCTCACAGCCCGCATGACCAGCACCTACTACTATGACATCGTATCCTTTGAACATGTTTTCATTTTCTTCATTTATTGTCTACAACCGACATTTTTGTTCCACGTGGAACATTGGTTGACCACAAGGCTTCTCATCGTGCCGCATCAAATTTATTGTTCCACGTGAAACCTTTTGAGCTTAATCAGAACCCATAAAAAATTTAGCTAATTGTAGGTTACCAACGCAAAGATAGAGAAGCTTCTTCTTTTTTGCGCATTAGAGCTTTTTCAATCAGCTTCTTGTCTTTGTACCCGGCAAGGTGCAAAACACCATGTATCATAACTCGATGTAGTTCATCCTCGAAAACAACTTTAAACTTCTCAGCGTTTTCAATTACTCTTTCTATGCTGATATAGATTTCCCCACTAAGGGTTTTCGCATCCGAGTAATCGAAGGTGATTATATCGGTAAGGGTGTTGTGATTGAGAAATTTCTGGTTAAGCGACAATAGATAGTCATCAGAACAATACACGTAGGTTAAGTCACCAATTCCCTTTTTCTCTTTCTTGGCTATCGACTTGATCCAACTAGAGGTTTTCCGCTTGTTCTTGATTTTGAACTCTACTTGCTCTGAAAAGTAGCGGATGGGCACGGGCGGATAGTTTTTTGAGATTCTAACTGCGTCTAAGAATTCATATAAAAGCTTAACTCGACCACCTTTCCGTTGTCAGCAAACTCTACCTCATCAGCCAGGTGCTTCATCAGAAAAATTCCCCGGCCCCCTGGCTTCTCCAAGTTTTCTGCTGTGGTGGGGTCAGGTAAGTTGTGATAATCAAAACCACTTCCCTCGTCTTCTACCTTGAATTTGATTAGCCCTTCTGCTAACGAAAGGGACAGCACTACATTTTTTGAAGAGTCGTTTCTGTTACCGTGCTTAATGGCGTTACTAACCGCTTCCGTAACGGCAATCATAATGTTGCCATATATATCATCATTCAGGTGGTACTTCTCCTTGGCATTGTCAATGAAGCTTTCAATCATCCGAATGTTCTCGGACAGGGACGGGATTTCAATACGGATCTTCTTCACTCTGGCTAGTCTTTCGTTCCTAGTCGCTTAAAATATTCGTTCACCTCTTTCTTGTAATAAGGGTACAACCGAGGTGGTACGGTTTTCAACAATTCTACTTCTTTTTCTTTTAATCTTAAATACTCCTCAAAACTACGCGGCAGCTCTTTAGCATAGTCTTTGGCCGTTTCGCCCTTGCGTTCTTGGTCTTGGTTCTGCTCTCGCATGGATTTTTCAGCTTCCAGCAAGCGGGTGATGATCTCATTTTGTCTGCGGATAGTTTGCTCGGTAATCT
>JBJTHA010000003.1:0-6001 GCA_046094265.1 Cytophagales bacterium | reverse complement strand
AACTCCACCATTTCCCCACTGACCTCGTTTTTATATCGAAAAATTGGTCTAAATGTTGTGTCATCACCACTGTCCTCTTCGATTAATTCAGCAACCGTAGCTCTTGCATATTTACCTACAGATAGTAACTCTTCCGTTTGGCGAAACTTATAAAAACGACCAAAAAAGAAGAACGAGGCCGGCAAAAAGGACTAAAAGATAAATGACAATAAGGAATGTTTTGTCTTGCTCAAACTCATATTGCATTGATAAATTAGTTTAAAACACTAAGTTAAAACTATTCTTAAACGAGAATACACTTTGGCAACGGGATATTCTAACTGATTCTTTGGCTTTTCTGCCGACAAACGAAAAATTTGATTATTGATCCTTCAACGAGTTAACCGGGTTAGAGGTCGCGGCTCTCAATGAGTGATAGCTTACCGTACCAAAGGCCACCAATACTCCAGCAAGAGCTGCGTACACAAATACCATCCACCCAAAGCCCACATTGTAGGCAAATTCATTTAGCCATTTTTCCATGGCGTAATATCCAATCGGCATGGCAATGACCAAACCGATTAACACCAGCTTGAGAAAATCTTTTGACATCATTACCACGATGTCGGAGACCGATGCGCCCAACACTTTTCGCACCGCCACTGATTTTTTGCTTTGCTCCATGGTGAAAGAGGCGAGCCCAAACAACCCCAAGCACGACACAAAAATTGCTAAACCAGAAAACACCCCGAACAACTGACCCAATCGCTTTTCTTGGTCAAACAGCTTATCAAAAGTTTCATCTAAAAAGCTGTATTCAAATTCGTAGTTGGGCACAGTCTTATTCCAAGTTGCTTCAACACTGGCAATAGTCGCCTTCAAATCTGCCGACTTCATTTTAACTGCCATAAATGTTCCCTCGTAGTATGGCACTAAAAACATAATGAGCGGATCAATTTTATCATGCAAGTGCTTGAAATGAAAGTCTTCAATTATCCCAATCACCTTGCCCGGGTTATCACCACGGCCGCCAATGTTCATTTGCTTGCCAATGGCCTCTTCTGGTTTCCAACCAAAATGCTTCAAGGCAGTTTCATTTATGACAAACTCGCGCTCGTATTGTTTTGAATCGGGGTGGAAGTAATTGCCAATTTTCATCTTCATTCCCATCGTGGTAAGCAAATCAGCATCACCACTAAAGAAATATAGATTCTCGGCATCTTTATCTTTGATCCCTTCGTACCAAAAGCCGCCTGTGCGCACCATTTTCCCTGGCATTTCTAAAAACCGAGTTACGCTTTGTACACCGGCCACGCGCAGCACTTCATTCTTCAGTGTTAGATCACCAATACTATCTTGCGGCAAGCGCACCACCATCACCTGTTCGCGGTCAAAGCCCATGTTTTTATTTAGCATGAAATCCAACTGTGAGTAAATCACATACGTGCCTACCATAATCACAAAAGCAATTGCAAACTGAAATACTACTAACCCTTTGCGCAACAGCTGCCCTTTTGCATTGCTCGCGAAATTGCCCTTTAGCACGAGGGTCGGCTTAAAATTGGAAAGGAAAAAAGCTGGATACGTGCCCGCCAACACACCCACAAAAAATGTGATGAAGAAAAACAACAATAGCAGAAATCCATTCTCGAGCGGGTTCACCACCAATTGCTTACCCGAAATGCGGTTGAATTCGGGGATTACCGCCAATAAGATTGAAACAGCCAACAGTAATGCCACAAAGCTAATGACCACCGATTCGCTCAAGAATTGAAATACCAATTGCACGCGCTTACTGCCCACTACTTTGCGGATGCCCACCTCACGGGCTCGTTTCAGCGATTGTGCAGTGGTGAGGTTCATAAAATTGATACACGCAATGATTAAGATAAAAAATGCAACGGCAGACATTACATACACCGTGTTCACGCTGCCGTTGGGCTCCACTTCCAAGCCTAAATTAGAGTGAAGGTGAATAGAGGTGAGCGGTTGCAATTGAATGTCATTTTTGCGTTGATCTGGTTTTATGTCTTGGTACTTGTCCATAAACTCCGAAACCTTTTTGGCGAAGGCCTTATGATCAATACTTCTAGGCAAGACCAAATACGTGTAGTGGTTGGTCATGTAGCTCCAACCTTGCTTAGAGTCGGCACGCATCGGTTCAAAATTGTCGGACGAGACCATAATGTCCATGTGGACATGCGAGTTAGAAGGTAATGGCTCGAATAATCCGGTCACTTTGTATTCATTTTTATCGTTGAGCAATGTTAGCGTTTTGCCCAGCGGGTCTTGGTTACCAAAAAAAGTCTTTGCTTTTTCAGGAGTAAGTACTAAAGAATTGATTTCTGCCAGCGCGGTAGCTGGGTCACCCTTCAATAGTTTAATGTCAAGTACATCAAATACCGATGAGTCCGCGTAGAAGACTTTTTCTTTGTTTTTGATATCGGAGGAAGAATTCCGTACAAATATTTCGCTCGGCTTGATACATGTGAAGTTTTCTACTTCCGGAAAATTATCCTTTAACAACCCACCAATGGGAAAAGCTGAGATTGCCCAAGTATTGGCTTCTAAACCTACGGCCATGCGGTAAATACGATCAGCGTTTTTGTTGTGCTTGTCGTAGTTAAGCTCAAACTGAACAAACAGTGTTATCAAAATGCAACATGCCATGCCAATGGCAAGGCCAACAATGTTGATTGATGCATGCAATTTGTTTCGCTTGAGACTGCGGATTGCAATCAATAGGTAGCTTTTAAGCATAGGTTAAATAAATAATATCGGTGCTTATTGGCAATTGAAATGCCAAGGAATTCAAATTGAAAAATTTCAGTCAGAACACGGATTGAAAAGTTGCGCGTGTGCGCAAGTGAGAAAAAACGTTCGCTTACGGACGCACCCGCCCTCTTTTGCTTTGTAACACTAGGGTAAAAATAATCTCTGGGTTGAGGTTGTCCACTGCGCACCCAAACTAAATAAAGAAGGGCTGAGAAATGGCACTAAAATAGATTCGCCCATTAGTTAAAACGCTATAGCCGCCACTCGGGGAAAGGATTGTGGTCAGAGTTTGAAAATATTTTAATAGCTTCGCACATGACAAAAAGATTCGTTTGTGGCCTTTTGATGGCCATTTGTTTTTCATCGCCTTCATTTGCACAAAACCCCGATAGTCTGGATTTCAAAATTGGGCAAATGATTTTGATTGGCATACCCCGAGCCAGCACCGATACGCTAGTGATGGACGAGGTGCGCAATGGCCGTGTGGGCACCATTATTTTGTTTGAAAAGAACATTCCCAAAAAACCCAATGCGTTCGCGGACTTGAAAAAAATCATTTGGGCCTATAAAAAAGTGGCGCCTATTCCGTTGTTTGTTGCGATTGATCAAGAGGGTGGGAAAGTAAATAGGTTGAAGGAAAAATACGGCTTCACACGCTCTATCACGGCAGCCGCCACGGGTAAGTCGAAGTCGTTGGACTCGGCTAGATTCTATGCCGATGCTACAGCGGCCACCTTGGCGGGATTGGGTTTCAACATCAACTTTGGCCCGGTGGTAGATGTGGCAGCTGAGCCTACCAACCCAGTGATTGTGAAGAGTGAACGTTCTTATTCTGCCAACGAAGACAGCGTGGCGTTGTTTGCCAAAGAATTTGTGAAGCAACATAGAAAATATGGTGTGATTACTGTTCTCAAACATTTTCCCGGCCACGGCAGCTCAACCAGCGACACCCATTATGGCGTAGCTGACGTAACCAATACATGGAGCGAACGCGAGTTAAAACCTTACAAAATTCTCATCGACTCGGGGTATGTAGATGCCGTAATGACGGCTCACATTGTAAACAAGAATTTGGATAAGAGCGGCAACCCCGGTACGCTCTCGCAAGATGTCTTGCAGGGTATTTTAAGAAATCATCTTGGCTACAGCGGGGTGGTTTTTTCGGACGACATGCAGATGGAAGCCATCAGCAAACAGTATGGTTTTGAGCAAGCCATCATTATGGCCATTCAAGCAGGTGTAGACATTATGTGCTTTGCCAACAATGTGCCCGGCAGCCAAAAACGAAAAGTCGAATTGATTTTTGCGACTATCAAAGATGCTGTAGCCAAAGGCACCATTACATCCAATCGTATTGATGAATCGTACCGCAGGATAATGAAACTAAAACGCGAACTGACGGTGGATCTTCGAACAGAATACAAACGGTTGTTAGAAAAAGATTTACAAAATCAGCAGAAAATCAAAATGCTAACGGATCAGCTTACCTCACTCGACAAAAAAAACAAAAAGAAAAAGAAGAAAACCCAAACTACTAACTAAACTATATGTCTAAGAACATAGCCATTGTGGTGCTTAGTGTTTTATGCTTGATTGTTTCATTTTACGCAGCCATTCAACACCATGAGGTAAAAAAACAAAAGCAGATTGGTATAGAGCAAGCGCAAACTGCACATGAGTGTGATGAAAAATACCAACGTCTCAACAAAATGCTGGAAGTAAAGGACAAAGAACTAAGTGCCAGAAATCAGGAATTACAAATGGCTCTAGAACACGCGCGCGACATTCGCAACCAAGCAGCCAAAAGAAAACGTTGATACAGATATGTAAAAGAACAAAAACTGCTTTCGAACTGGTAAAGAAAGTATGTGAACACCAAGCAACAGATGAGGAAAATTTGAGGAGGGTTGAAGAGCTATTTCTAAGAACACAAAAAATGGCATGCGAAGCAATTGCCCGTGAGGCCGAGGCGCAAAAATTAAGAACGAAGTGGTAGTTATATGCTGGGCTATCAAATCATTGAACCCACTGCGTCCGCAGTGCCCATCGTGGTGAGTGTGCCACATTGTGGCACTTCTTTCCCTATGGAACAGATTGACCAGTACAAATCCGAATTGGCAACGGCTCCAGACGATACCGATTGGTTTGTAGATAAATTGTATGATTTCGCACCATGGTTGGGTATTACCATGATCACCGCTCAATACAGTCGCTGGGTGATTGACTTGAACCGTGACCCGCAGAGCAAACCCCTTTACACCGATGGCCGCATCATTACCGCTCTTTGCCCAACTACCGATTTTTTGGGCAATCCGATTTATGTAGATAACCGAACAGAAGTAGCAACAGAAGAAGTCGTACGCAGGGTTGAAAAATACTACTGGCCCTATCATCAGAAATTGCAAGAGCTGCTGAAAAAAATCCATGCGCAATTTGGTTGTGTTTTATTGTGGGATTGCCACTCCATTCGGCAGTACGTGCCTACCATTCGCAAAGAAAAATTTCCGGATTTGATTTTGGGTGATGCCGATGAAACTTCATGTTCAAAGGCATTGATCAAAACATCACTTAAAAATCTGTCGGCTGCAAATTACAAGTTGCAACATAACGACCCCTTTAAGGGCGGCTACATCACACGGGCTTATGGAAAACCAATTGATAATTTTTTTGCGCTCCAGTTAGAAATGAGCAAGGTGAATTACATGGATGATGCTGAACAGAAATATCACGATGGAAGGGCGGAGAAAGTTCGGGAGGTGTTGAAGAAGAATTTTGAAGAGTTGATTGAAAAATTGCCGCCCTCATCCCTGCCATGACCAGTGAGGGAAAAAATAAGAAATCTATGCATTACTACCGCTTCGATTCACTATTGCAAAAGGAGGGGTGGCTGTCACCAGCGTATGTAGCTGTCGATGAGGTTGGCACCATTCAATACATATCTACACAAGCGCCCAATCAATCACTTGCTTTTGAGGCAGTTCAGGGCTTTGCGGTGCCAGGGTTTCAAAACGGTCACTCGCATGCTTTTCAATATGCGATGGCGGGCCTTGCCGAAAACCACCCCGCTGGCACACGCGATGACTTTTGGACGTGGCGCGAAGAAATGTACAAATGTGCATTGTCTTTAAATCCCGATCAGGCAGAATACGTGGCAGCCATCTTGTATGCAGAAATGGTAAGGCTTGGCTACACGCATGTCGCAGAATTTCACTACCTGCACCACGATAAAGACGGCAAGCCCTACGCA
>JBJTHA010000002.1:0-3805 GCA_046094265.1 Cytophagales bacterium | reverse complement strand
GCCCACCTCCCCACTTTGCCCAGGGCTGTTGGTGAAGTAAGCACCATCCCAATCGCCCACATCTACTACCATTCTAAAAGTAGCCCCGGCCAATTGGTTATCTAGGTTGGTAGTCATGCCAGGTGTTGAGCCATTTCCACCGCGTGGCGCGGGACCAACTTCTAATTTTTTCCGTGTGGCTTCGTCCACTACAGGGCTTAACGGATGCTTCACCCACACGTGGTGATTTTTTGCTTGCCCTTATTGCCATTTTGATTGGTCAGCCCCCAACTTTTGTTGTAGGTGTGCGATGCATTCTTCAAAAGACTTTTTGAGCATTGAGTTTTTGTTTGTCAGTTGGTTGCTTTGCAGTAATGCGATCACTTTACTCAATGGAATAGTTTTTATTAACCCTTGAGCCTGTATTGGGATTAATTCTTTGGAAACGTTTTCAACAAGTTTCCTCTCCCACGCCATGTAAATTGAAGCAGCGACCGAATTCTTATCCATCAGATATTGCCAATCTAACAATATTTTCTTGGCATCATTTATCTCTGCTTGTTCAAAATTGATATTATTTAAAAATGGAATCAAAGCACGAGCCGGCAACGAAAGATAATCGACTTGTAGTTTCGTCATATCTTCTATCGTAAACTTGGGTTGACTGGCCAGCACTTGATTGATACGCTGCGCCCGAAAAGGGTCTGCCCAATTCCAGGCCACAGCATCACGGTGCACATAATTTTCAGGAATCAAATTTTCGTTGGCTGTTGCCCAAAATCCTTTTTCAGGATTAGTGATATGTGGCAACGAATCAATAGGTAAATAACCATCCCATTCATAGCTGCCATCGCCTGGCACGGGCACCAGGCCGCTCCAGTTTTTGCGAATGGGTGCAATGCCTGCGGCTTGCCACGCGATGTTGCCCTCTTTGTCTGCCCAAATCATATTCTCTCCAGGAATGTGGCTGTAGCTCACAGCTTTTTTAAATTCTTGCAGTGAAGTTGCTTGGTCAATGCGCAGGCTGGCCATGTAGGGTGCACCACCCACTTCCATCCATGCGCAACGCACAGCATACGCGATGCCTTGTTGTTTGTCAAGGTGCGTGACAGGGCCATGCCTTGTGTAGAGATGTTCCACCACAACTGACGATGCACCCTTTACCTTGATGGTATCCATAACCACGCGCATGTTCTCCCATTCTCCTTTATATTTATATTGTCTGTAATTGTTAGGATTCAGCTCATATACATATAAATCTTCGCCATCCAGCGCAAAAACGGTAAGACCCCATGCGCCATAGTCATTGTGCCCAATCGAAACACCGGGAATCGTTGGCTCACCACCACCCACCACATTCCAACCTGGCGCATTCAAGTGAACCATATAGCGCAATGATGGAACTGCAATAGCGCGGTGTGGGTCGTTGGCCAACATCGGATGCCCGCTCGCAGAAAGTTTTCCGCTCACAATCCAATTGTTGCTGCCAATAATCTGCCGATCGTTTTCATATCTATAGGTGTAATCATCGCCATTCACCGCTTGCTTTACCTTTTTTAGTTTCTTGTTTTTAGACGATACCAAATCCTTAGGCAAAAACGTAATAGGTTTTCGGAAGGCATCATACAAGTCAGTAACGTCATTGAATAAATGCTTGGCATCTATTTTTTTATTTAGTTCTAAGCTGGGTTCGCCCGGTTCAAAATTTTGTATCAATTTCAGTTTTTCGCTACCTATCAATGAAACAACCCTACCGTAATTAATTTCATCGGGCAAATTGCCCAATAGCCCCTGATGGCGCGAAATGACAATTTCAGGAGTCCATTTGCCGGGCTTAATTCCGAGGAGTTTAAACTCTAGTGGCAAATGTTTGGGATTTTTGTTGGCTTCCGCAATATAAGCGTTCACACCATCTGTAAAGGCGTTGATGATTTGCTCACCGCGGGAATGATAATGAGCGAATTCTTTTTTTAAATCTCCACGGAACTTGAAAAGCCGTGCGCCTTGGTCACGCTTCAGCTCACGAGCCCCTAATATTTCGGCCAAAGTGCCTGTGGCCTGCCTACGCCACATTTCGAATTGGAACAAGCGGTCTTTAGCAGCACAATAACCTTGAGCGAAAAATAAATCGTGTTCGTTTTGGGCGTACAAGTGGTTGATCCCGTTTTCATCGCGAACTACCTCTACAGGTAGCCGCAAACCGGCTACCTGAATTGTTAGCTTCGTCTGGCCGGTAGCATTTATGCAAACCAGCCCCAGTATAAACACCCACAATCTGTTCATAAAATAGGCTTTGACAGAAAGGTAAAAAATATTTTTTCAAAAATAGTATGCATGCAGACTAAATTTATTAGACCTTCGTAACCGTTTGCACCGCATGAAGAAAGAAGAAACCGTTGACTACCACATCAAAACTGCTTGGCACGCCATTGCGCGCATGTACAACCAGCAGGCGTTAAAATTTGATGGAACCATGTCAATCGGCTATGCTTTATTAAACATATCCTCGGAAGAGGGAACGCCTGCGATGAAGATTGGGCCGATGATGGGCTTGGAACCAAGAAGCTTGACCCGATTGTTGAACTCGATGGAAGAAAAAGGGTTGATTACGCGGCAAGTGGACAAAAACGATAAGCGGTCGGTGCGTATTCTATTGACCAAAGAAGGGAAGAAGATGAAAGAGAAGTCGCGCGAGACGGTTTTAAAATTCAACGAGGCCGTTCGTGAGGAGATTTCAAATCAAAAATTGAACGTGTTTTTTGAAGTGGTGCAGGAGATAAACGGTGTTATTGAGCGCAGTAGTGTTTACGAAAAACAATTAACCTAGAACTGTTAACTAATTATATGAATCGTTCCATCAAAAAAATGGCTGTGCTCGGCTCGGGCGTAATGGGTTCCTCAATAGCCTGTCACTTTGCTAACATTGGTTGCGAGGTTATGCTACTCGACATTGCCCCCAAAGAATTGACCGAAGAAGAAAAAGCCAAAGGCTTGGCGCTCGACCACAAATCGGTGAAGAACCGCATTGTGCAAAGCTCTTTCGACAAGTGCATCAAATCGAGCCCCGGACCAATTTACAGCAAGAAGTTTTTGCAACGCATTACACTTGGCAACTTTGATGACGATTTACCAAAAATCAAAAACGTAGATTGGATTATTGAGGTGGTAGTAGAGAACCTCGACATCAAAAAGAAAGTGTACGAGCAAGTAGAAAAGTATAGAACTCCAGGCACCCTTATTACTTCCAATACCTCAGGTATTCCCATCCACTTGATGGCCGAAGGCCGCAGCGATGATTTTAAAAAGCATTTCGCAGGCACGCACTTTTTTAACCCGCCTCGCTACTTAAAATTATTTGAAGTAATACCAACGCCACACACCGACCCAGAAATTACCAAGTTCTTGTTGCATTATGGCGATTTGTATTTGGGTAAAACTTCAGTGTTATGTAAAGACACTCCTGCCTTCATCGGCAACCGCGTAGGGGTGTGGGGTTTATTGAAAGTGATCGACTCTATGCACAAGTACGACTTGAATGTGGATGAGATTGATAAGCTCACGGGTCCTGTAATTGGAAGACCAAAGTCGGCAACTTTCAGAACATCTGACGTGGTGGGCCTAGATACATTGGTGAAAGTAGCCAATAACTTATATTCAGGTTTGCCCAACGATGAGGGCCGCGACATGTTTAAGTTACCAGAAGTGGTGACAAAACTCGAGCAGAATAAGTGGCTGGGTGACAAAACCGGTCAGGGCTTTTATAAGAAAGCAAAAAGTGCGGATGGCAAATCTGAAATTTTAACGCTCGATTTAAAGACCTTAGAAT
>JBJTHA010000001.1:0-3455 GCA_046094265.1 Cytophagales bacterium | reverse complement strand
CTTACTCCAAAATGATGGCATCAGTATCCATATTGCCAGGCTTGCGGTGGTGCTCAAGATATTCTTGAACCATTTCATCCGTGATATTGCCAGTACTCCAGACTCCATAACCGATCGCCCAAAAGTGGCGACCCCAGTAACGCTTAGAAAGTGCTGGGTACTCTTCTTGCAACCTGCGCGATGTTCGACCTTTGAGCTTTTTAACAATATCGCTTATATTGAGCGATGGCCTGTACTCAATATGGATGTGCACGTGATCTTTGCTAACAACTCCTTTAAGTATTTTGACATCCTCCGCATCGCAAATCTGCTTTACAAGATCCCTGCATCTCTTCTGGATATCACCCTCCAAAACTTTATACCTATATTTTGTAACCCAAACTATGTGGGCCGTAAGCCAAGATACCGTATGGCTACCGATTCGCTGTTCTTTACTCACAAAGTAAAGTTAGCCATTTGTGTAGCAACTGAAAGTCTTGCGCTGAAAGCGCATAGTTTCAACTAACGATTGAGACCAATGAAGCGATGTTTACCGCTCCTAAAATTTGCTTGCTCTGTAAACAACTCAGGCTTGCTTTTGATCCGCCAAAGAAAAGTTAACGGGGTTCTTCACCTTGTCGTTCAACAGTGCAACCTTCAATACCTCATCCACCGTGTCTACGTAATGGAACATGAGCCCTTTCAAATAACTCTTTTCAATTTCTTGGATGTCGCGCTTGTTGCGCTCGCTCAACACAATTTCTTTGATGCCGCTGCGCTTGGCCGCCAGTATTTTTTCTTTGATGCCGCCTACGGGCAGCACTTTACCGCGCAACGTAATCTCTCCCGTCATCGCCAAGTTAGATTTTACCTTTCGTTGGGTGAAAATGGAAGCGAGTGACGTTAACATCGTAATGCCTGCCGAGGGGCCATCTTTCGGCACCGCACCTGCCGGCACATGAATGTGCAAATCGTACTGTTGAAAAATACGGTAATCAATTTTTAACGACTTCGCATTTGACTTTAAATAAGACAGTGCAGCCATGGCCGATTCTTTCATCACATCGCCCAACTGGCCCGAAATGGTGAGCGCGCCCTTGCCCTTGCTCAAACTCGATTCCACAAATAAAATATCGCCACCTACCTGTGTCCAGGCCAGGCCTGTAACCACACCTGCTATGTCGTTGCCTTGGTATAATTCTTCATCAAAAATTTCCGCCCCCAATGCCTTCACCACAAATGCAATCGTAACGGTTTTATCAAACGTCTCGTCCATTGCTTTGGCTTTGGCAATCTGACGAACGACCGAACCAATTTTCCGTTCAAGTCCGCGCACACCTGACTCTCGAGTATAGCCTTCTATTATTTTTAGCAACGCATCTTTCTCAAACTTTACCTCATTTTCGGCCAACCCATGTTCCTTTAGTTGTTTAGGCACTAAATGACGCATGGCAATTTGTAATTTTTCTTCTATGGTGTAGCCCGTAATTTCAATAATTTCCATTCTGTCGCGCAGTGCAGGCTGTATGGTATCTAACGAATTGGCCGTGGCAATAAACAGCACTTTTGAAAGATCATATTCTACATCCAAGTAGTTATCACCAAACGCATTGTTTTGCTCAGGGTCTAGCACTTCTAATAAAGCCGATGATGGATCGCCCCGAAATTCTGAACGTACCTTGTCTACCTCATCCAAGACAAACACAGGGTTAGATGATTTTGCTTTTTTCAAATTAGACAAAATCTTGCCCGGCATTGCTCCAATGTATGTTTTGCGGTGGCCGCGGATCTCCGCTTCATCATGTACGCCACCCAAAGACATGCGCACGTAGTTTCTGCCCAGCGACTTGGCAATGGATTTTCCCAATGACGTCTTCCCCACCCCGGGTGGGCCATACAAACACAAGATTGGCCCTTTCATATCTTGCTTCAACTTGAGCACCGCCAGGTATTCGATAATGCGGTTCTTCACCTTCTCTAACCCAAAATGATCTTTGTCTAGAATTTTGCGGGCGTTTTTTAGATCGAAGTTATCGGCAGTGTATTCATCCCAAGGCAAATCGAGCATGAACTCGGCATAGGTCATTCCTATTGGAAAATCTGGTGCCTGTGGATTGGTGCGCTGCAACTTATCCATCTCTTTGGCAAAGTGGTCTGCCGCGACTTTTGGCCATTTCTTTTCTGCCCCGCGCTTTCGCAGTTTTTCAATTTCTTTTTCAGGGCCATCGTAACCGAGCTCATCTTGCAACACCTTCATCTGCTGTCGCAAAAAGTAATCGCGCTGTTGGGAGTCAATATCTGTATGTACCTTCTTTTGAATTTCGTGTTTGATCTCCAACATTTGGATCTCCTTCAGCATATATTGCAACAGCAAGGTGCCGCGGTCGTTGATGGTAACGCTCTCCAAAATCTTCTGCTTGTCGGCAACCTCTACGTTAAGATTGCTAGCCAAGAAATGAATCAGAAAGGGTGGGCTTTGAATATTGTCTAAGGCAAGTTGTGCCTCTTGCGGTATCTCGGGGTTTAACCGTAAGATTTTAGTGGCCGCATCTTTTAAAGATTGTACGAGTGCCTTGGTTTCTTTGGTTTCAATTTTACTCAAATCATCTCGCTGCAACAAAATGCGAGCGGTCAAAAAAGGGTCTTCTTTTAGGTATTCCCCAATCAGAAACCGGTTTTTGCCTTGAATGATTACCGTGGTGTTTCCATCGGGCAAAACTAACATTTTAATGATGCGGGCAAGGGTGCCCTGTCGATACAAATCATCAATGCCGGGTTCTTCGGCTTGTCTGTTTTTTTGCGCCACTACGCCAATCAAGCGTTTTCCTTCGTAAGCTTTTTTAATGAGCTTGATTGATTTTTGCCGCGTAACTGTAATAGGGATTACTACCCCCGGGAAAAGCACTGTGTTTTTAATTGGTAAGATGGATACCTCATCTGGCAGCTCTTCTGCCTTAATATCCATTTCCTGCTCGGGGTTAATTAGTTGTATTAACTCTTCAGAATCTTCTTGAACGATGGGCGTAACTATTGATTTAAACATATAATGCCAATTTGACACAAAAAGGGTCGTCTCCTACTACAAACTATAAAAAGTATGATAATGTAAATACATTTGCCATAATTATTTGCCCCTGTCTCGTTTTGCCATCGCATTAACAATTACCGCCAATATTCACTAAATTGTTACGTTTTTGCAGAAATCAAATGCAAGCCACCATCAGCAGATCATTTTGCCAACTCCTTTTTGCTTTGGCACTGTCGGCCACAATGGGCAGCTCCGCACTTTGTCAAAATCAGAAGAAATTTAAGATTGGCAGCCAGGTGGCTCTTAATGACTCGTTAACGGTTTTCGGCCAGAGTGACCTATTTTCTTTTCCAAACGTTAACAAAGTAAGGATATTTGCCGATGCGGGAAAGCTAAAGCAACTACAACAAGCTGAAAGGAAAAATAAAGAACAAGAATTATATACGCT